>JAYUWF010000041.1:0-7552 GCA_043753685.1 Herminiimonas sp. | reverse complement strand
AAGGGTAGCGCGCATACCGGGAACGGGCGTTTTCAACGGCAAGCTTCTCGATCAGTTCAGGTGTGAAGACCGATGGCCGCGAGCGCAGGAAAACGCCGCCGCGGGTCTGGGCACGCTGCCCAAGATAAGCCAGGGCTATGCGGCGTTTGAGTACCATCGCATCCGCCGCCTTGATCGCCGGATTGGCGGCGATGAACATACAGCGACGCAAGTACATTCCCCAGTCACCCGCCGCAGCATGGTCATCGAATTCAGGCAGTTCAGCCGATGGATTGACGCCGGCGATCTGGACGGCAGTGCTGGTACAGTCGGTGGAGCAGGTCGACATTGCTGATCCTTCAAATGGAGTTTGTTGGTTGCACGTCTTGCCGTGGCGGTGAAAGGGTCGGTGCAAGGACAAGATGCCCTGCCCCCTCCGTCTGCAGTCGGCAGTACGCTTCCCGATGTTGAATCAGAAAACCATCCCCTGATCTGTAGCAAATCAAGAAACTTGTAATTTTTTTAACTTTTGAAGCAGAGCCGGTCGTGATGACTTGGCTTTTCTCAAGCTGTCACGTGGTCACAAGTGTCACGCAGGCGCCGACGGTTCCATTCCTGCCGTGGTCCCTGCCGTACCGCTGGGCGCGGTGACATCCACATCGACGTCGGCAGTCGGCGCCGGGTCGGCCGCCTGCCGGGCACTCAGCCGGCGCGTCACGGCAAATGCCGTCAAGGCAGCCAGGGTACCGAAGACCACCGAACCTGCCGCCTGGCCGATCATGATGGTCTTGGCGCCGTAGTGGGAACCCCACAATGCAAAGGGAATCGTGCCCAGGGTGGCGCGGCCCCAGCTGAAGGCGGTAGACAGCAGCGGATAGCCGAGGTTGTTGAATGCCGCATTTGCCACGAACAGCGCACCCACGAAAATGAAACTCGGCGCCAGCCAGGTGCAGAACAGCGACACCATTTCGGCTGCCAGTCCGGTGGCGGAAAACATCCGGATGATCAATCCCTGTGCCAGCGCCAGCACCAGCCATGCGCCCAGCACCGCCGCCAGCATGAACAACAGGCTGGCGCGCACGCCTTCGCGCACCCGGTCGAGGCGCCCGGCGCCGTAGTTCTGCGACAGGATCGGTCCGACCGCGCCGGTCAAGCCGAATACCAGGCCGAAGGCGACCGGCGAGAGCCGCTCGACCATGGCCTGGCCGGAGACCGCCATCGGGCCGAACGGCGCCATGAAGTGGGTGACGAAGGCAGCGCCGAAAGGCGTCGCCAGGTTGGTCAGGATCGAGGGCGCCGCGATTCGCCCGATGGCGCCTGCATCGCTGCGAAAGCGGGCGCTGTCGAAGCGTCCGAGCATGCCGTGGTGGACTGCCACGCCGTGCAGGCCGATGGCGGCCATGGTCATGCGCGAAATGAAAATGCTGATTGCCGCGCCCTGCAGATCCAGGTGCAGTCCGAAGATCAGGATCGGGTCGAGGATCGCCACCACGGCCGCGCCGGCCAGCGTGATGTTCATCGAGCGGCGGGCGTCGCCCATGGCGCGCAGGAGCGCGGCGCAGGCCATGCCGACGGCCAGGAACGGCAGGGCATGCACCGAAATGCGCAGGTAGTCGAGTGCGAAACCGCGCGTTGCGCCGAGTGCGCCCAGCAAATCGAGCAACCAGCCCAGCAACAGGCTCGAGCCGCTGCCCAGCAGCGTCGCCAGCACCGCTGCGAACACCAGGCTGGAAGTCGCGATGCGCCGCGCATCGTCGCGCCGGCCGGCGCCGATGGTGCGACCGACCACCGCCGCGATCCCGATCGTCACACCGATGCAGACGGAGGTCTGGAAAAACCCGATCACGCTGAAGAAACCGACGGCGGCCGTGATGGCCTTGTTGTTCAGGCGCGAAAGATAGAACAGGTTGATCAGGTCGACCAGGAAGATGGCAATCAAGCCGACTGCACCGGCGCTGGCCATGACGGCGACGTGGCGCATGATCGAACCGGTGACGAAACGCGGCAGGGAAGGTGGTGCGACAGGCACGTTGGGAGTGGATAGCATGGTGACAACAAGGGAGGCGCAAATATACAACGCGATTGGAAACCTTGCCTTCCGTGGTTACGCTCGCCGTTGCCGGCTGACTGGCGCTACTGAAATTGGGCTCGCTTCAATTATCAGCTGCCTGGCATACGCAATCGTGATCAAGCAATGTTGTCAAGAGTACGTCCACTCTCAAGCATCGCCTCGACCTCGGTGACGGGAATCGGGCGGCTGAAATAGTAGCCTTGCATGTAGTCACACTGGTGAAGCGTCAAAAAAGCCAATTGCGCTTCTGTCTCGACGCCCTCCGCAACGACATGAAGATCGAGGCTGTGCGCCATGCTGATAATGGCCAGCACAATGGATGCGTCCTGGGCGCTGGTGGTCACATAGCGAATGAAGGACATGTCGATCTTCAGAATGTCGATCGGAAACCCGCGCAGATATGCGAGGCTCGAATAACCTGTGCCGAAATCATCAATCGAGATCCGAACGCCGGCAGATTTCAGATCTGCCAGCGTGACGAGCGTGCGCGTGGTCTCTTTCATGAGCGAACTCTCTGTCAGCTCCAGTTCGAGCAGATCGGGCCGAATGGCGTTGTCCATGATCGCTTTCGCTACCACCCTGCACAGGCTGCTGTCGCTGAACTGCCTGCCGGAGACATTGACGGAAACGCGTACTGGACCAATTGCGCTACGCGTCCATAGACCAATTTGCCGGCATGCTTGTGCAATGACCCACCTGCCAACGGTCATGATCAGTCCGGTTTCTTCGAGCAGCGGTATGAATTCAGACGGCGAAACGAGACCGTGGCCAGGCCGCTGCCAACGTAGCAAGGCCTCGAAACCATCGATTTTTCCAGTTCGCAAATCCAGTTTTGGTTGATAAAACAACAGGAATTCGCTGTTTTCCACTGCTTGCCGAAGCGCGGCTTCGAGCTCCAGCCGCGCCAGTGCGTCAGCGTTCATCTGGGCAGTAAAAAAGCGATGCGTGTCGCGTCCAGCCTGTTTGGCCTTGTACATTGCGGTGTCTGCATACTTCAGCAAGGCTTGTGGGTCGGTCGAGTCGTCCGGGCAGACGGTAATGCCAACGCTCGCAGTGATCGTCAGGACATGGCCCTTGATCGTAAACGGTTCTTTCAAGGCGGCCCTGATTTTGAGTGCGACATTTGCGGCCGTCTGCCGACCATCTTGCATCACTATAGTCAACGCAAATTCGTCGCCGCCCAGACGCCCCACCGTATCGCAGATGCGACTGCAGGCCACCAGCCGGCTGCTGAACTGTCGCAGCAACTCGTCACCTGCCGCATGACCCAAGGTATCGTTGACGACCTTGAAATGGTCCATGTCGATGAACAGAATAGCAACCGTCCATCCTGCAATGGATGCCTGCTCTATGGTTTTTTTCAACGTCTCGTAGAACAGAGCCCGGTTCGGCAGGGACGTCAGGAGGTCGTAGTAAGCCAAGCGATACATCCGCTCTTCCGCAAGGCGGCGCTCGCTGATGTCGCGCATGGCGCACACGATAATCCAGTCGCCATGCGATCGCTGGGCCTGACGCTGTATCTCGACGTGGACCTTGGTACCGTCCTTGCACTGCAATAAAGTCTGTTTATTTTCCAGCAAGCTTTGATTGGCAATGATGGCGTCGTACTCGGTTTCGACTTCCCACAGTTCGCCGGAACCGATATCGACGGGCCCCAGGTGCAGCAGTTCTTCTTTCGAATAGCCGAGCAGTTTGGTAGTGGCGGCATTGGCCTCGATAAAAAGCATGCTTTTTCGGCTGACCAATGTAATCGCATCAGCCGTTGCATCCATTGCGGTACGAAACCGTTGCAGGTCGGCAGTGCGCGCCTGCAACTCCAGGCTTTTAGCCTCCAATATCGAGTCGATCAATTTACGCGCCGTATTATCGGTGCTGATCAACAGGTAGCCGATGACGTTGTCGACGATGTCACGCAAGGCGGTCACTGAGACCACTGCCGGAAAGCGACTGTGATCCTTTCGCACATAGGTCATTTCGTATATGTCTTCGATCCCCCGTCTTGCCTTGAAGACAAGGGCATCGAATCCCGCAGCGATCGGGGTTCTCAGCTCGGCGCTCAGCGCTGCTGCGCGCGCCAGCAACTCATGCGGATCCGAAAAATCTGCCGGTGTAATGCGGTCGACCACATCTTTCGCCAAATATCCGAGCATGCGTTCCGCACCGACATTAAAGATCTGAATGACGCCGTTTTCATCTGTGGCAATGCTCGAAAAATAGGCGCTGTTGAAGATGGCGCTCTGCAGTGCTTGCGTCTTTAGGAGCAATTTTTGTTGCAACGACGCAGATGCCGCGACCGGGTCGCCCGAGAGATCGAGTGGCCCATTACCGTCAGTAAGGGCGGACATAATTTTCTAGCATGGTAATCGTACCAGCAACAAACGCGAGAAAAATAACCCGGGTCATGCTGCTGTAACACAGGCTCCGATTCAGCGGCGTGTGCGATACATGCTTGAAGGGAAGGCATTGAATCGAGGAGGCTCCAAGGAAGAACCTGAGGATTCTAGAGCCCCAGAGTAACAGATATGGTTTCGAAAAGTTTTTTACCAACAATATAATTCACTTGATAAACATTGCAGCATTAGCACAAGTCACAGTTTCAAAACTCTTTGGTGATCAGTCGGTTGCTGTCTCAATAGGCATATTTCAGCTCCGCCATGAAGGTACGGCCGGGAAACGGATGAAACAGGAAATAGCGCCGGTCGTTCAGGTTGTCGACACCGAATGCGGCGCTCCAGTTGCGGTCGATCTGCGCCCGCACCCGCGCATCGGCCACGAAGAAACCTTCGAAGCCCTGGTAGGTCACCGGATTGATGTCGGTGTTGTCGACGGTGGCATACAGGCGCGTGCTGAAGCGCCCGGCCAGCGTATAGGTCCAGCGCTGATCCGGTTTGTAGGTCGCCACCGCGGGGGCGCGCCAGGCCGGCACATAGGGCGTGCGCTTGCCGATCGAAGTGGCGCCGGGGATCGTCGGCACATAGTTGTCGTTGGCCAGGATGCGGGCGTCGACATGGGTCACGCTGGCGCTGATGTCGAGTCCGGGCATCACGACATTCCTGCGTTCGCCAACCAGTTCGATGCCGCGCTGGCGGGTCCGCTGGATGTTCTGCACGAACGTCACCGGCACGGCAATGCCGGGCAAGCTCGCATTCTGGCCGATCAGCGCATCGCTGACCCGCTCTTCGAACAGCGACAGGCGCAGCCTGCCGGCGCCGGTGCTGCGCTCCAAGGCCAGCTCACCTGCGGCCACCCGTTCCGGCCGCAGGAATGGATCGGCCTGCGTGAACGTGGTGCCGGTCTGGACATTCTGGTACAGCTCGCCCACGGTCGGAAAGCGCAGGGCCCGGCCAAGCGAGGCGGTCAGACTCGACGCCGAGTCGATCTGCCACAGCAGCGAGGCTTTCGGCGACGCGCCCGCGCTGTCGACACCCGGCTGGTTCACCGGAAATCCGGCGCCATTGGCCGCCAGGGCATAGTTGAAACCGTCAAAGGCGCGCCAGCGTTCATAGCGCACGCCGAGGGTGGCGCTGACCGTTGGCGCGAGCTGCCACAGATCCTGCAGCCACAGCGCTTCGGTGCGGGTCGTGCCGCGCGCATCCGTGAACAGGGCGCCACCGCTACCCTGGCGCCAGTCGGCCGTCGTCGTGGTCGGACTGACCAGCTTGAAGCGATCGACGTGCGCACCGAAACTCAACCGATGCAGCGGTGCAAAGTCCGGGCGCCAGGTGGCCTTGGCGTCGGCTGTCTGCCAGCCGGTGCCGCCGGCGTCGGTGATCCGTCCGGCGCCACCGCTCTTTCCGGCCGGGTAGGCGGCCGTGGAGGTACGCGTCAGGTCGCGCGCATATTCGACCTGGCTGAAGATCAATTCACCTTCCCACGCTGCGGCGCTGCCGCCGCGGCTGCGCAGGGCCAGACTCTGCATCCAGTGCTCCTGCTCGACCCGGTTGCTGGAAAACAGGCTGGCGATGCTGGCGGCGCTGGCGCTTTTGCCGTTCAAATTGACGCTCCCGCTGCCACCGTAATATGGCACGCCGCCGGCGCTCGTGAGATAGGACGTCGACGCCGCATTCGCCCGGTTCTGCCAGTAGCCCAGGCTATAGGCGGCACTCCACTGCGCATCGCTGTCGTAGACCAGCTTTAACCGGGCATTGTCCTGCACGGTGTGGGTGAAATTGCCGGCGCCAAGCAACGCGATCGCAGCGCCGCTGCGGTTGCGATCCGCGAACGCGCCGCCGATCACCGGCGCACCGGCCGGCGCCGGCGTGCTCGATTCGTTGATGCTCAGGTAGGTCAGCGGCTGGCTGTCGGTTTCCAGGTGGCTGGCGCTCAGGCGCCACGACCAGTCGCCGTTGCGATTGCCGAGCGCCACGCTGCCCTGGCGGCTGCCGGTATGCACATCGATGGCGTACTGCCGGAAGCGTGCCGTTGCCAGGCCGATGCGCGCACTGCCTTCGAAACGGGTCGGCATGCGGGTCGCGATCTCGACCACGGCGCCGTAGGCATTGCCGGGATAGCCGGCGGCAAAGGGGCCGTACAGCACATCGACGCGCTCGAACTCATCGGGCGTGAGCATGAACCACTGCGGCGAGCCGTTGGCATTGTTGTTGTTGATCAGCGTGGACAGCAGGACGCCGTCGGCATAAAGGAGCGAACGGGCACTGGCGTTGATGCCGGTGGTGCGGGTTGCCAGGGGCGCCTGGGTGTCGCCCGAAAAGCGTTTGCGCACCAGAATACTCGGCAGGTATTTCAGGGTGTCTTCGACCGTCATCGCGTTGACGGTGTCGGCAATGCGCGCCGCGTCGATGCTTTCGGTGGTGTTCGGTAAATGGTGTTTTTCAGCGATGGAACGCTCGGACTGCACCCGCACCGACGGCAGGACCGGCGCCGTCGCACTGCTGGTTTGTGCATCTGGCCCACTCGGTACCTCTGGTGCATCCCGTACCTGGGCAGCGGCGCTGCCGAAGCAGCCGGCTGCGATGGCGAAGGCTGCGATGACTGCGGCGGTCGCAGTGTTGACCGGGCATCGCGCCCGGCCGTCGAATGTTCGTTGGCTCATGAATGATCCTGTCAGATGATCTGGTATTGCGCACCAACACGCCAGGAGGCCGTACGACATCGCGCATGAAGCCACGCGGAACGCGGCTGATGGATCGATGCGAGGCGCACATCGCGGCCCAAGGATGGGCGCTCGACGTGAGGTGGACAAGCGGGGGAAGGCTCAGGACAGGAAAGTCGGCGGCGCGCGCGGCTGGGCGGCACGCCACGCATGGAGCGTGCGCGGTGCCTGGAAGAACAGTGGGGGTTGCAGCGCGATGATCGTCGCCGCACTCGCGGGTGCCATGCAGAATGCAGGCAGGCCAGGCGCATCCCCGGCCAGATGGCAATACGCGCAATGATCGAGATGCAGTGTCACGTGACCCGGCAAGTCGGCATGGGATGCAGCTGCCGGTTCGCCACGGCCCTGATCGTTACCGACCGTGCAGATCGCCGCCAGGGTGATTGCGG
>JAYUWF010000040.1:0-2448 GCA_043753685.1 Herminiimonas sp. | reverse complement strand
TGCTGGTCATGATCCGGCCGCCGTCGAGCGGCGGGATCGGGAACAGATTGAAGGCGAAGATCACCAAATTGGTTTCCACGCCCGCCTTTGCCAGTTTCAGGAAATACGGCTCGGCCGCGTTGAAGGAATACAGCGCCAGTGAAAACAGCAGCCACATCAAGGCCATGACGAAGTTCGCGGCGGGGCCGGCCAGGGCGACCCAGGCCATGTCGCGTTTAGGATTGCGCAACTTGCCGAAATCGATCGGCACCGGCTTGGCATAACCGAACAGAAACGGGCTGCCGACAAAGAACAGAACGATCGGAATCAGCAGCGTGCCGACCGGATCGATGTGGCGGATCGGATTGAGACTCATGCGGCCCAGCTGGTAGGCGGTCGAATCACCAAAATATTTGGCGGCGTAGGCATGCGCGGCTTCATGCAGCGTGATGGCGAACAGGATCGGTAAAGCGTAGACAGCAAAAGTCTGGATCAGATCATTCATGGGCGAATTTTAGCAGAGCGACTGTCCGCATCGATGGTTGATGGCCAATTCCTGCGGTCCGCGCCAGGAATCGATTGCAGGAAGAATGCGGAAGGATTCTCAGAATCCGAACGGCGTACTGTCGCCGCGGCCCTGGCGGATCAACACCGGATCATTTTCGGTGAGATCGATCACGGTGGTCGCTTCCAGGCTGCAGGCGCCGCCATCGATCACGAGGTCGATCTGTTTTTCCAGCCGCGCGCGAATGTCGTCGGGATCGGTCAGCGCCAGGTCGTCGCCAGGCAGGATCAGGGTGGTGCCGAGCAGCGGCTGACCCAGCTCTTCCAGCAAGGCGTGGGCAATGCGATTTTCCGGCACCCGCAGACCAATCGTCTTGCGCGACGGATGGCTGAGACGGCGCGGCACTTCCTTGGTTGCTTCCAGGATGAAGGTATAGGCGCCCGGCGTGGTGGCCTTCAAGAGCCGGTACTGCCGATTGTCGACCTTCGCATATTGCGCAATTTCACTCAGGTCGCGACACAGCAAGGTCAGGTGATGCTTGTCGTCGACGCCGCGTAGCCGGCGCAGCCGCATGACGGCATCCTTGTCGTCCAGATGACACACCAGCGCATAGCAGGAATCGGTCGGCAGAGCGACGATACCGCCGGCATGAATCACCTGCGCGGCCTGCTTGATCAGTCGCAGTTGCGGATTGTCCGGATGAAGTTGAAAGAACTGGGTCACGAATCGGCTTCAGCGCAGGCCATGCTCAGGCCGCCCGCAAAGTCTGCAGCGCCGCGATACGCTCTTCGATCGGCGGATGGCTGGAAAACAGGCCGAGAAATCCGGGCTTGTCGTTGATGCCGAGCGAGGCCAGCGATTGCGGAAGATGGCTCGGCTCGACGCCGCCCAGACGCGCCAGTGCCTTGACCATCGGTTGCGGCGAACCGAGCAGCCGGGCCGAGCCGGCATCGGCGCGGAATTCGCGATGCCGCGAAAACCAGGCGACAATGATCGACGCGCCAATACCGAAGACGATCTGCGAAACGAATACCGTGACCATGTAGCCGATGCCAGGGCCGCTGTTGTCGCCGCGCGAGAGCGCCCGGTCGACCGCATAGCCGACCACCCGCGAGAGGAACACCACGAAGGTATTGACCACGCCCTGGATCAACATCATGGTAACCATGTCGCCATTGGCAACGTGCGCGATTTCATGGCCGAGCACGGCTTCCACTTCATCGCGCGTCATTCCCTGCAGCAGGCCGGTCGAGACCGCGACCAGGGCCGAATTCTTGAAGGCGCCGGTGGCAAAGGCATTCGGCTCGCCTTCGTAGACTGCGACCTCCGGCATGGCGATGCCGGCGCGCTGCGCCAGCCGGCCGACAGTCTCGAGCAGCCAGGCCTCGGTGCTGGAAGCCGGCGTCGTGATGACGTTGGCGCCGGTCGACCATTTCGCCATCGGCTTGCTGATCAGCAGGGAGAAGATCGACCCGGTAAAACCGACCACCAGCGCGAACACCATCAGCATCGGCAGATTCAATCCCGAGGCCGTCAGGAATCGGTTCACGCCGAGCAGCGACAGAACCACCGTCATGACCGCAATCACGGCGATGTTGGTTGCAACGAACAGCAGGATCCGCTTCATCGATTCACTCCCATTTGAACTGGCTTCAACACTTCAACGCTTCAACGCTTCAAGACACAGTCGCATACCCCGCCGAATGCGCAGCAGATGCGGGTAATAGTTTGAAATTCAAGGACCCCGGTATTCCTGGACGACATCGGCGCCAGGTCAGAGCGGCGGCGCTACCAGTTGCGCCAGACCGGCACCAGCCCGGGGGGGCAAGGCGGCAAGGTACCGATATCGATGCGCGACTCACCCGGACCATGGAAGTCCGAGCCGCGCGATGCCTGGAAGCCGTAGTGCTTGGCCACCTTCGCGTAGACCGCATACTGATCCACCGTATGACTGCCGGTCATCA
>JAYUWF010000039.1:0-7563 GCA_043753685.1 Herminiimonas sp. | reverse complement strand
CCACCCGCTTGTTGAGCAGTGCATTCATCAACGTCGACTTCCCGACATTGGGAATGCCCATGATCATGATGCGCAAGGGTTTCAAGGCCGTGCCGCGGTTCGGCACCAGCGCCAGGGCCAGCTTCGGCACTTTCGATACATCGGACGGCTTCTTGCAGCTGAGCGCTACGGCTTGCACGTCCGGTTGCTGACTGTAGAAAGCAATCCAGGCGTCGGTTGCCGCCGGGTCGGCCAGGTCGCTCTTGTTCAGGATCTTCAGGCACGGGCGCTGGCGGAACAGGCGCAACTGTTCGATCATCGGATTGCAGCTCGCCTGCGGCAGACGGGCGTCGAGCACCTCGATGACGAGGTCGGTCTTTTCCATGGCTTCCGCCGCCTTCTTGCGGGCGGCGTTCATGTGACCGGGGAACCACTGGATGGACATGCAAGACCTTCTTCTTACTTGGAACCGCGCATTGTACTTGCTGCGCCATGCAACGCGATTCAATCCAGCTGCGCCAGCGCCTTCACGTGCGCCACCACACTGCGGCCCAGGGCCGACAGGTTGTAGCCGCCTTCCAGGCAACTGACAATGCGCCCCTGCGCATGTTCGGCAGCCACCGCCATGATCTGACGAGTGATCCAGGCATAGTCTGCTTCGACCAGGCACATCTGGCCGATATCGTCTTCCTTGTGGGCGTCGAAACCGGCTGAAATGAAAATCATCTGCGGCCGATGCGCATGCAACGCGGGCAGCCATACATCGGTCACCCGCTGGCGGACCACCTCGCCGCCGGAATAGGCCGGCAGCGGCAGGTTGACCATGTTCGGATGCGCCACGACATCCACATGGGCGCCGGTGTACGGATAGAACGGATGCTGGAAAAAACTCGCCATCATGACGCGCGGGTCGTTCAGAAACGCTTCTTCGGTGCCGTTACCGTGGTGGACATCGAAGTCGATGATGGCGACCCGTTCCAGTCCATGCACCTCCATCGCATGCTTCGCCGCGATGGCAACATTATTGAACAGGCAGAAACCCATCGGCACCGACGGTCTGGCATGATGGCCCGGCGGGCGGATCGCGCAGAAGGCGTTTTCCACCTCGCCGGCCAGTACGGCATCGGTGGCTGCCACGGCTGCGCCGGCCGCGTGCAGCGCGGCTTCGAGGCTGTGGGCATTGATCGAGGTGTCTCCGTCGATTTCGTAGTAAGCCGCCGCGGTGCCGCTGCCTGCCGACCCCGGCAGCGGCAGGTGCGCCCGTACCAGCGCCAGCGCTGCTGGATCGTGCACGCGGTTGATCATCGCATCGGTCGCCGCCGGCGCTTCACGGTGCTCCAGGAAGCGCTCGATGCGGCTGGCGATCAGCTGGTCCGAAATCGCCTGCAGGCGCGCCGGCGACTCTGGATGCCAGGCGCCCATTTCGTGCAGCAGGCATTCCGGCGGTGCGTAGTAGGCAGTGGTCATGACGACACGATCGGGCAGGCATTCATCGGTTTCGGCTTTCTCGAATAGAATTCGGATAGTTTAGCGAGAAGCCCCGGTCTTGTCAGTTTGACGACATCGCAAAACCGCGCACCGCAATACCGATTCACCCAACCGGAATCTTCATGTTCGCAAAAGTCCACGCAGTCGCACGGGAAGTCGGCCAGATCGTGGTCGGCAAGGAAGTCCAGATTCGCCAGGCGCTGGTGTGCCTGCTGGCCGGCGGTCACTTGCTGATCGAGGACGTGCCCGGTGTCGGCAAGACCACGCTGGCGCATGCGCTGGCGATTTCGCTCGGCCTGCAGTTCAACCGGTTGCAATTCACGAGCGACCTGCTGCCGGCAGACGTGGTCGGCATCTCGATTTTCGAACGCGACAAGAATGCCTTTGCATTTCATCCGGGGCCGGTCTTCACGCAGGTCCTGCTGGCCGACGAGATCAACCGCGCCACGCCGAAGGCGCAGTCGGCGCTGCTGGAAGCCATGGAAGAACGCCAGGTCACCTCCGACGGCGTCACACGTGACCTGCCGCGCCCCTTCTTCGTCATCGCCACGCAGAATCCGGCGCATCAGATCGGTACCTTTCCTCTGCCGGAGTCGCAGCTCGACCGCTTCCTGATGTGCCTGTCGCTGGGCTATCCGGACGCGGCCGCCGAACGCGCCCTGTTGCTGGGAGAAGATCGCCGCACCCTGCTCAAGTCGCTGCCCACCGTCATGCGGCCGGCCGAACTGGTCGAGGCGCAAGCCGCCTTGCGTGAGTTGCACACTTCCCCTGCCCTGATCGATTATGTCCAGGCGCTGGCGCAGGCATCGCGCCAGAACGGTCTGTTTGCCGAAGGTCTCAGTCCGCGCGCCAGCATTGCGCTGTTGCAGGCAGCACGCGCCTGGGCCGCGCTGGAAGGGCGCAACCATGTGATTCCGGAAGACGTGCAAGCCGTGCTGGTGCCGGTGGCGGCGCATCGCCTGCGGCCCTTGAAGTCGACTGGCGGCGCCGCCCTGGCCAGTCGCGACGCCGTGCTGCAGCTGATGAAAGCGGTCGGCGTCTGACACCGCCGGGCTGACCATGCAAGCCAGGCAAATGCTCGACAAGTGGCTCTTCCGGCTGGGTGCGGCCGAGCCGGGCGAGGTCGTGCTCAACCAGCGTCGGGTGTTCATCCTGCCGAGCAAGGCCGGGCTTGGTTTCGGCGCACTGCTGGCGGTACTGTTCATCAGTTCGATCAACTACAACCTGAGCCTGGGTTTCGCCCTGACCTTCTTGATTGCGGCATGCGCCGTGATCGACATGCACCTGACGTTTCGCAATCTCGCTTACCTGCACCTGTCCCCAGGACGGGTGCAGCCGGTGTTCGCCGGCGAGGACGCGCGCTTCGAGATGCACCTGGCAAACCGACGTGCGCACGACCGCTATGCGATCTGGATCGGCTTCATCGGCGACGGCAGCGACATCGACCGCCGCCGCCGTGCCGCCGCCAATCGGGCGCTGCGTCCGCTGGCCAATCTGAACGCGCAGGCCATCGACATCGGCGCCATGAGCAGCTGCAGCGTCACGCTCTCGTACCCGACGGCGCGGCGCGGCTGGCAGGCGGCGCCACGGATACGCCTGACGACCCGCTTTCCGTTGGGCCTGCTGCACGCCTGGAGCTACTGGTATCCGGAACTGAGCGTGCTCGTCTATCCACGTCCGGAAACCGATGCGCCACCGCTGCCAATGGCCGGCGAGGCCAGGACCGATGGCATCGGCCGCAGCGGCAGCGAGGATTTCGCCGGCATTCGCGCCTACCGTCCCGGCGACTCGATCAAGCACCTGGCGTGGCGGCAGATCGCGCGCATCGAATTCGAGGCCGGCGGCCAACTGGTCACCAAGCATTTCGAGGGCGGCGCCGCCAGCGACCTGATGCTGGACTATGACCAGTTGCCGCGTGATCTGAGCATCGAGGCGCGTCTGTCGCGCCTGACGCGCTGGGTGCTCGAAGCCGAGGAACGCGGCCTGGCCTACGGCTTCCATCTCGGTGCCGTGACGCTCGAACCGGCCCTCGGACCGGCGCAGCAGCAAGCCTGCCTGCGCGCCCTCGCCCTGTATCAAAGGCCCTGAACATGGCGACCCCGACACCAAACGCCTCCAACCCGCTACCGGGCGAGCCGGCACGGGCGTGGCTGGAGCCGCTGTCCCGATCGCGGCCGATGTCGCGCGACAAATCCGATACCTTGTTGCTGATCGTCGCCTGCACCCTGGTGCTGGCGCCGCATGCTGCGCACGTCCCGTTGTGGATCACGGCCAGCTGCGTACTGATGCTGGCCTGGCGCGGCTGGATTACCTTTCGTGGCAACCGCATGCCACCCCGCTGGATCCTGCTGCCGATCGCGATCCTGACCGCACCCGGCGTGTATGCAACCTATCAGACGTTTTTCGGGCGCGACGCAGGCGTGGCGATGCTGGTATTGCTGCTGACCTGCAAGCTGCTGGAAATGCGCGCGCGACGTGACCTGTTCGTGGTGGTGTGCCTGAGCTTTTTCCTGATGCTGACCAACCTGTTTTATTCACAGTCGATCGGCACCGCGCTGCTGATGCTGGCGGCGACGGTGGCCATCCTCACCACCCAGCTCTCGTTCCAATACACCAGCGCCGTGCCGCCTCTTAAAAAACGGCTGCAGCTCTGCCTGACCATCGTCGGCCTGGCGCTGCCGCTGATGCTGGTGCTGTTTTTTCTGTTCCCGAGGATTCAGGGCCCGCTGTGGGGTCTGCCCAGCGATGCGCAATCGGGCCGCACCGGCATGTCGGAAACCATGGCGCCCGGGAATATCGCCAAGCTGGCGCTGTCCGAGGAAATCGCCTTCCGCGCGAAATTCAGCGATCCGGTACCGGCGCGTGAGGCGCTCTACTGGCGCGGCGTCGTGCTGGGAAATTACGATGGCCGCACCTGGACCCGGATGCAGCAGAACACCGGCAATCGCACCTCGATCACCATCGTGCCGCACGGCCCACCGGTGCATTATCAGGTGACCATGGAGCCAAGCGGCCAACGTTGGTTGTACGCCCTGGAATTGCCGCAGGCTTTGCCGCAGCTCGCCGACAACACCAGCAGCCTGACGCCGGATATGCAGATGGTCGCCACCCAGCCGATCAACGACCGGGTGCGCTACGACGTCGCCTCGATCGTGCGCTTTACATTGCAGCCCGACGAAGACCAGCTGGCGCTGCAGGACTGGCTCGATCTGCCGCCGGGCTTCAATCCGCAAACGCATGCGTATGCGGCAAAGCTGCGCAACACCACCGAAGACAATGCCGCGCTGGTGCGCACGGTGCTGGCCCGGTTTCGCAACGAGCCGTTTCGCTACACTCTGGAGCCGCCGCCGCTGGGCAAGCATGCGGTCGACGAATTCCTGTTCTCGACCCGCGCCGGCTTCTGCGAACACTACGCCAGCGCCTTCGTGGTCCTGATGCGTGCCCTCGATATACCGGCGCGGGTGGTCACCGGTTACCAGGGTGGCGAGCTCAATCCGATCGACGACTACCTGACGGTGCGCCAGTCCGATGCCCATGCGTGGGCCGAAGTCTGGTTGAAGGGCCGGGGCTGGGTGCGGATCGATCCGACCGCCGCCGTGGCGCCGGAACGCATCGAGCGCAACCTGGTGCCGAGCCCGCCGCAACGGGGCTTCGCCGGCCTGTTGCCGCTCGACCTGGGCCGGCAATCCTGGATCACCGCCCTGCGCCTGCGCAGCGATGCGCTGGGCAACGGCTGGAACCAGTGGGTGCTCAATTACACGCCACAGCGCCAGAAAACCCTGCTCCAGTCGCTCGGCTTCGAGCGGGTCGACTGGGGCACGTTGACCTTGCTGATGATCGGCATCGGCAGCGCCGTGATGCTGGTGATCGCGATTCCCCTGTTATGGCGGCGCAGCGATCTGGATCCGCTCGAGAACCTGTACCGCAAACTGTGCGAGTCACTCGCAGCGCGCGGCTTGCCCCGAGCATTGCACGAGGGACCGCGCTCCTTCGGCGCGCGCCTGCATGCAGCCGGTTCGTCGATCGTACCTGCCAAGCAACAGGCGATCGCTGAATTTCTGCAACTTTACGAGGCGGCACGTTATGCTCGCACTGACACTTCCGCATCGGCCGCAGCGCGGCTCGAACTCATGCAACGCCTCAAAGCCTTACTCACAAAAATAAGATGACATTCCAGTATTTTTTACCGCGTCCGCACCTTGGCCGTGCCGTACGCGAGAATCGGTTCGGCTGGCACCGGAAGATGCTTCGGCTGGCGGCATTGCTGCTCTTCGGCGCAGCCTCGGCTGCCGCGCTGGGACAGACGGCAGCGGCGCGCAATCCGCGCGTGGCGGCTCCGGATACGGTCGGCGAATTCGCCAATTTCAGTCAATGGCAGGGTGTCGCCGAATTCATCGAGCAGGTCGCCGCGCGCGACGGATTCAGCAAAGCCGAACTGGAGAAATGGTTGCGGCAGGCGCACTACGTCGACAGCGCCGTGCAGTTGATGAAGCCGGCCCCACCCGGACGCCCCAAGAACTGGACCGCTTACCGGTTGCGTTTCGTCGAACCGGTGCGCATCAATGCCGGCGCCGCTTTCTGGAATCAGAATGCCGAAGCGCTGGCGCGTGCCGAAGCGCGTTTTGGCGTTCCGGCAGAGATCATCGTCGGCATCATCGGCGTCGAAACGGTGTATGGCCGCAATACCGGCAATTTCCGCGTGATGGACGCCATCACCACGCTGGCGTTCGCTTATCCAAATACGCCGAATCGGGAGGCGCGCATGGCGTACTTTCGTGGCGAACTGGAAAATACCCTGCTGTTCGCACGCGAAGCCAACATCGATCCTTTTTCACTGCTTGGCTCGTATGCCGGTGCAATCGGGTGGCCGCAGTTCATGCCGGGCAGCATACGGCGTTTCGCGATCGACTTCGACGGCGACGGTCGCATCGACCTGCGCAACTCGGCAGTCGATGCGATCGGCAGCGTGGCGAATTTCCTGGTCCAGCACGGTTGGAAGTCCGGTGACCCGATCGTGTTTCCAGCCAATGTACGCGCCACGCGCAGCATGGCTGCCGAAACTGCCGGCGAAAATGCGGGCGAGAACGCAGGCGAAAATATTGGCAAGATACCGGTGACGGTCGCAGCGGGAGCCGTCTCCAACAGCTGGCAGCGCTTCATCAACCAGGGCCTGGAGGCGACCAACACGCTTGACGAATTGCGGGATGGTGGCGTGACGCCGGGCATCGCGCCACCAGCCGACCTGCGCTATGGCCTGATCGACCTGCAGAACGGCGATGGTCCGACCGAATACTGGCTGGCGACAAATAACTTTTATGCGATCACCCAGTACAACCGCAGTTATTTCTATGCGATGTCGGTGGTCGACCTCGCTCGCGCGGTGCGGGTCGCGCGCGCCGGTAAATAAGACCTATAGAAATAGGTTTTAAGTACGTTCCGCACCGACAGAATGGGTCGTTTCGCCAAAATCATGGCGAAGGCGCCAAACGCCGTCAGCACGATTCAAACGTCTGCAGTTCAGTCGTACATCACGCCATTGGTTTCCGCAAAAGTCTTGACGAAAAAATTGAACAGCTGAATGCCTTCATGCGTGGCGAGATATGCCAGCGCCCGATCCGCCAGCAGGATCAGGGTTTCGCCGTGCGCCAGATGCGATGCCCACTTGTCCTGCCGCATTTGATCGGCAATCACACCGGTATCCATGGACTTCTGTTGCTTGACCATATGTTTGAGCAGGCGCGCCGCCATATCGGTCGACACCGGCCTGCTCATCTGCAGCGCGATGACAAATGACACCAGTTCCGGCACATCTTCCTGCCGGGTGATGCGAACCGCTTCCTGTTCGGACAGATGACCCTCGCCTTGCGAGGCCTGTGCCGGATGGTCGAGCCTTGAATCGTTCATGTGAAGCCTCCGTGAATTCGTGGTTTGATTGAAGTGCCGCGGAGGAGCCGACCTTTCCAGGCGCGCTCGCTCCGAATCTGGAAGCTGGTACCCGTTCCGTCAGGTTTCGATGATGACTTTCAATGCGCCGGTGTCGGCCGCATGATCGAAGGTCTCGTACGCTTCAAGAATGCGATCGAGAGTAAAGCGATG
>JAYUWF010000038.1:0-7595 GCA_043753685.1 Herminiimonas sp. | reverse complement strand
CGGAAAAATCTGTAGTCCAAGGTCGCCAAATGATCCTTTTTCGTCCGGCTTGCCCAACCATGGCCTGACGCAATGTACACGTACCGAACTTGCTGTAATAAACAGTAAAACTTCAGGCGCGCATCCGGACTGTTTCTATACTCAGGGTTCAATAGGAGCTGTCCTCATGAAATCCAAGTTTGCAAGTGCGTCGGTGCTGGCCGTCGCAGCCTTCTCCCTCGGCGGTTGTGCCGTCTATGGTCCGCCACCACCTGCATATTACGGTCAGGGTGGCGGTTACTACGGCGGCGGACAGCCGGTCTACGGCCAACCAGTCTATGCGCAGCCGGCACCGGTGTATGTCGGCCCGCCGGTATCGATCGGCCTGGGCTTCGGCTACTGGGGCGGTCGCGGTTGGCGTGGTCGCCACTATTAATGGGGCGAACCGGGCGCGATCAGGCCTTTGCGCAGAAGTAGTGCCATCATGCGCAGGCTGAATCGATAGACCGGCAATGCTTTGATTCGAACTGAAATAAGGCCGAGTCGCGCAATCTGGCAACCTGGCCTTTTCATTTCCAGATAGATTCCTGCGCTGTCTCAGGCAGTTGCTGGCGGACGCGGCGGAATATCGACCGCCTTGATCACCGCCGCGCGGGTCATGAAGTCGCCGAGCACCCGCGTCACGTTCGGCATGTCTGCAATGCCCACGAGTTCGTCCACGCCGTAAAATCCGACCAGCGCCCGCACCCACGGGAACACCGCCATATCGGCAATGCTGTAGTCATCCCCCATGATCCACGCCCGGCCTTCCAGGCGCTGGTTCAGCACGCGCAACAATCGCTTGGTCTCGTCGAGATAACGGTCGCGGGGACGCTGGTCTTCATAATCTTTTCCCGCGAATTTGCTGAAAAAGCCGAGCTGCCCGAACATCGGACCGACGCCGCCCATCTGCCACATCAGCCACTGGATCGTCTCGTAGCGCGCCGCGCCTTGCTTCGGCAGGAACTTGCCGCTCTTGTCGGCCAGATAGATCAGGATCGCGCCGGATTCGAACAGCGCCAGCGGCTGGCCGCGGGGACCGTCCGGATCGATCAGGGCGGGAATCTTGTTGTTCGGATTGAGCGACATGAATTCCGGCGAGAGCTGGTCGTTGCTCTGAAAATCCACCAGGTGCGCTTCATACGGCAAGCCGGTTTCTTCCAGCATCAGCGAAGCCTTGATGCCGTTCGGTGTCGGCAGCGAATACAGCTGAATGCGGTCTGGATGGCGGGCTGGCCACTTGGTAGTAATCGGGAAGTCAGCGAGAGTGCTCATAGGGGATCCTTTGAGTGGAAGTTGGCGAGATCGAAACGGCATCGATGGCGCGCAATCTGCACAACGCGCGCCTGCGGCCGCGACGATACCCGCATCGGCGCCGTCCCGCTTTCTCCGACACTGAGCTTAGAGCAGATTTCGCAATAGCATATCCGTGCTACGCACCGCTTCGCGCCACATTGCGGCGTTGCAGCTCGCTGGTGTGGCCCGCCACACAGCGCTCGCTGCGCCTTGCCCTGCGGCCCGAACCGATACGTATCCCGAATACGCTATTTCGAATTCTGCTCTAGATGTCAGGCTGGTAGCTGCTCCCGGCGCTGCGCGCAGCCTCCCAATTCTGCAATAAAAGGCCCGCTTCATCGCGGCTCATGGTCGGCAGGAAGGTTTGTCCGATCCGCCATTGCGACGCCAGTTCCGTGGTGCTGCGATAGTGGCCAAGCGCCAGGCCGGCAAGATACGCTGCGCCGAGCGCCGTCGTTTCGATGACTTGCGGCCGCACCACCGGAATGCCCAGCAGGTTGGCTTGGAATTGCAGCAGCAGGTTGTTGACGGCGGCGCCGCCATCGACCCGCAGTTCGGTGATCGGCGCGGCAGCGTCGCCCATCATCGCCGTCAGCAGTGCCGCACTCTGGAAGGCGATCGATTCCAGCGCCGCCCGCGCTATATGGGCCACGGTGGTGCCGCGGCTCAAGCCCAGGATTGCCCCTTTGGCCGCTGGAATCCAGTACGGGGCGCCGAGGCCAGTGAAGGACGGCACGAACATCACGCCGCCGGAATCCGGTACCGACGCCGCCAGATTCTCGATATCGCTCGAATGCGATACCGCATTCAAGCCGTCACGCAGCCATTGCACCACCGCGCCGCCGATGAAGACGCTGCCCTCGAGTGCGTACTGCGGTTCAGTACCGATCTGGCATGCGGCAGTCGTGATCAAGCCGTGCTGCGAAGTGGGCGCATTGGCGCCGGTATTCATCAGCATGAAGCAACCGGTGCCGTACGTATTCTTTGCCATGCCAGGTTCAAAGCAGGTCTGCCCGAACAACGCCGCCTGCTGATCACCCGCGATGCCGCCAATGGCGATCGGCTTGCCGAACCAGTGGGCATCGGTGTCGCCGTAATGATGGCTCGAGGGATGCACCGTCGGCAGCACTTCACGCGGAATGTCGAGCCATGCCAGTAACTCGTCATCCCAGCAGTGCGTGCGTATATTCCAGAGCATGGTGCGCGAGGCATTGGTGACGTCGCTCACATGCAGGCGCCCGCCCGTCAGGTTCCAGACCACCCAGGCATCGACCGTGCCGAAGGCCAGCTCGCCGCGTCGCGAACGCTCGCGTGCGCCGGGCACGTTGTCGAGAAGCCAGCGCAGCTTGGTGCCCGAAAAATACGGGTCCAGCACCAATCCCGTCTTGGCCCGGATCGGTTCGGCCAGGCCCTGCTCGCGCAGTGCCTGGCAGAGCGACTCGGTGCGCCGGTCCTGCCAGACGATCGCGTTGGCTACCGGCTTCCCACTGGCGCGCTCCCACAGGATCGTGGTCTCGCGCTGGTTGGCGATGCCGAGCGCCGTGATGTCGGCGGCGCCGATGCCGGACTCTTGCAATACCTGACGCGCGGTGTCGAGCTGGCTTTGCCAGATCTCCAGCGGATCATGTTCGATCCAGCCTGGTTGTGGATAAATCTGGCGAATCTCGCGTTGCGCCTGTCCGACCAGCGCTGCGCCGTCGCCGAAGACGATGCTGCGCGAACTCGACGTGCCTTGATCCAGTGCCAGCAAATATCCCATTGCGCATTTTCCTGGTGTCGAACTTCTCATCGTAGACGTCAATGCGTCGAAAACCAGGTTAAGCCAGGCGCGGCGCAGTCGCCGTCTCGTCCTTGGCTTCGATCAACGCGCCGTTGACGATCCACGGCGTGCCGAAACGGTCGACCAGCATGCCGGCAGCTTCGGCCCAAAAAGTCTTCTGCAGTGGCATCGTGACCTGGCCACCATCGGAAAGGGCGGCGAAGACCTCCGCAGCCGCCTCGGGCGTCGGATAGGTCAGGGTCATCGAAATCCCCTTGATCCCATTGAAAGGCTGGCCTGGCAGGGCGTCACCGGCCAGCAGTACGCCACCATTGACCGCGAGGCGGGCATGCATGACCAGTTCGCTGCAGCCTGGCGGCATCTGATCGCACATCGGCGTCTCGCCATACTTCATCAGGGCTTCGATTTTTCCACCGAGCGCGCGCTCGTAGAAATGCATGGCGTCGGCACAGGTTCCGTTGAAGGAGAGGTACGCATTCAATTGCAACATGGTGAATCCTTTGAAGGGGGTCGGGCAAAGCCGCTGTCGCTGCACCTGAATCTTCCTACGGAAAATAATTCAGCCCGGCATACTCTGGAAAAGTATCACACGCTGCAATAGCTCAGCCACGGTTATTTCTGCTCTTGCAGCACACAGACGACACGGCAGCAGGGCGCAGCCTTGCTGCGCCCGGCGAGGGTAGTCATCGAATTTGCATCGTGGTATCTTCCCCGCCTGTTCAATTTTCTTCATTTCCAGACATTCCATGATGCGTACTCCTCGCCTGCCGCGCCCGCTCCTGGCGCTCGTTTTCCTGTTCTCCATTTCTGCCCAAGCGGCGACACCCGGCACGCCGCCGACCGTTGCGGCGCCCAGCGCCACTGTCATGACTGCACGCGCCTTGTTCGAGCAGTACTGGCAAGACCAGTTGCGCGATTTTCCCGAGAGCGCCACCGAACTGGGCGAGGCCCGTTACAGCGACCGCTGGCACGACGTCGCGCCGGCTGCGGTGGCTGCCCGCCGTACTGATCGCGCAGCATTCCTTAAAAAACTCGATGCCATTGACCCCGCCAAGTTGAGCGGCGAAGACCGGATTTCCTGGTCGGTCCTGCATTACAACGTCAAGCAACAGGTCGCCCTCGATGCGCTCTACGGCAGCTTGCCATTCTCGGCGGACGACAGCCCATTTGCCGTCACGCAGATGAACGGCATCCAGCTGCAATTGCCGGCTCTGTTGCGCGCCACGCCGCTGAAAACCGCTGCGGATTACACCACGCTGATTGCGCGCCTGGATGCATTGCCGGCCCATCTGGAATCGGTGACCGCGCTGTTGAAGGAAGGCATGCGCAGCGGCTGGATGCCGGCCGCGGTCGCCATCGCCCGCGTGCCGTCGCAATTCGATCCGCTGCTGACCAGGCCGATCGACGCCAATCCGATCTACGCGCCGTTCGCCAAGATGCCGCCGGAAGTCGCGCCCGCCGACCAGACCCGCTTGCAGACGCTGGCGCGCGCCAGCATTGAAACCCGCGTGCAACCCGCATTGGCAAAATTGCGTGCCTTCCTGGCAGACGTTTATTTGCCGGCGGCGCGCAGCACGATCGCCGCAACCAGCTTGCCGGGCGGCGCAGCGTTCTATCAGGCCATGCTCACCCGGAACAACACGACCGCGATGAGCGCCGAGCAGATCCACAAGCTCGGCCTGCAAGAGGTCGCACGCCTGGACAAGGCGCTGGTGCAGGTACTGCAGGATGCGAAGTTCAATGGCAACCTGGTGCAGTTCAATAGCTTCCTGAATTCGGATCCGCAATTCTTTTTCGCTAGTGCGGAAGCGATGCTGGCCTCGTACCGCGACATCGCCAAGCGCATCGATGCGCGTCTTCCTGAGCAATTCGTGACCCTGCCGCGCGTGCCGTATGGTATTCGCGCCATGCTGCCGGCCGAGGGCGATGGCCCCGAGCATTATTCGGCGGGTGCGCTCGACGGCAGCCGTGCCGGTTATTTCGAAGCCAACGTCAATAACTTGAAGCGCCGGGCCAGCTGGAGCATGGAAAGCCTGGTGATCCATGAGGCCATGCCCGGACATCACCTGCAGATCGCCCGAGCCCGTGAATTGCCGGATCTGCCGAAATTTCGCCGCGCGTATTTCAACTCCGGCTATGGCGAAGGCTGGGCCTTGTATGCGGAGTCGCTCGGCACCGACCTCGGCATGTACACCACACCCTACACGCGCTATGGTTATCTGACGTCGGAGATGTTTCGCGCCTGCAGGCTGGTGGTCGATACCGGCATGCATGCGTTCGGCATGAGCCGGGCCGATGCGATCGCCTACATGGTCGAGCATGCGGCCATCACGCCGGCCTTTGCGACGGCCGAAATCGACCGCTACATCGTCTGGCCGGGGCAGGCCACCGCCTACAAGCTCGGTCAGCTGAAGATCGGCGCCCTGCGGGAGAAGACGGCGGCCAAGCTGGGCAGCAAATTCGATGTTCGCCGCTTCAATAATGAAATCGTCGACCATGGCGCGCTGCCGCTGGACGTCATGGACGAAGTGATCAATGCCTGGATCGCTGGCTCCAACTGAGTCGATGAATCGACATTGATGGCATGGGCATCATCGGAATAATGGCAACTGAACGCGACAGCGCAGCACGCGGCCTGGGCACGGCAGATCTGTTCGCCGATGCGGCGTCCGGCTTTCCGAGCCGGGAAGAGCTGGCGCCGGGCGCATGCATCCTGCGCGGCTTCGCCTTGCCGCATGTCGCCGATCTATTGAGCGCACTCCAGACCATCGTGGCGCAAGCGCCGTTCCGGCACCTGGTCACGCCTGGCGGTTTCACGATGTCGGTGGCGATGACGAATTGCGGCGCAGTGGGCTGGGTGTCGGATCGAAGTGGATACCGGTATGCCGCCGACGATCCGCAGACACGGCAGCCGTGGCCAGTGATGCCAGCGTCATTTCAAGACCTGGCAGTGGCAGCGGCGCGGGAAGCGGGATTCGATTGTTTTTCACCCGACGCCTGCCTGATCAATCGCTACGTGCCGGGTGCGCGGTTGACCTTGCATCAGGATCGTAATGAGAACGACCTGGCGCAACCGATCGTCTCGGTGTCGCTGGGCGTGCCGGCGACGTTTCTGTTCGGCGGATTGTCGCGCACCGACCGGCAGGTACGGGTCGGGCTGATGCATGGCGACGTGGTGGTGTGGGGCGGTGCGTCGCGGCTGAACTTTCATGGCATTCTGCCCCTGAAGCCTGGTCAGCATCCCGCAACCGGTGAGTGCCGCATCAATCTGACGTTTCGTAACGTGCGGTGATGCGGCATGTCCAAGCGATTACGAGCGCTAGGCAAGATGGCGCGCCGTCCCGCCAGGTCAATTAAATTCGTTCGCCGATCATTTCGGTGACGCTGCAGTCGAGCACTTGCAGCAGCCCATTCAACAGCGGCACGCTCAAATGCTTGGCGGCGTTGTCGACGATGCGGATCAATTGGGGATGGGAGATCTCGACACCGGCGGCCAAGAGGCGGCGGTGCAGTTCGGCGACCGATCGGATACCGCGCCGCGCCATGCATTCGCGCACGCGCAACTCGATCGACCGCACGCGGGCGGGAATTTCTACGATTGCGTTCATTGGTTTTCGTACCTCACTACGAAGCCGCCATCTTACACCACCCGCCGGAAAACCCTTTTCTGTTGCAAAAAAACATATTGAACAGAATATTTTCTTGCATGGCGTGACAGAAATTAAAAGACATGCAATACTCGCTTCACTGGCTCGACAGAGCCCAACCCATTCATTTTCAGGAGCCCGCCGTGAAGACATCGACAACCCGACAAGTGAGCAAGCAAGCGCCCGTGCGCGGCATCTTGTCGCTTGCGGTTGCGTCGACGACGACGGCTTCACGCTGTGGCGCACGCCTGCATCGCGGCATGAATGCAGGACTGGGAATGGTTAGCGGCACAAAACGATCGACTGGCCTGCGTGGCAGTTTTTTACAGAGCAATCGCAGTTCGAGCAAATCAGTCAAGTCGCGCGCGACGCGCATCCGAGGACAGGCAGCCCTGGTGACGAACAGATAACCGTTCGCCACCGACCGCAAGGTCAAGGCCGACAGCCCGGATGCTCCTGACAAGGACTTCCGGGTTTTTTGTTGTCGGTACAAACCGGCAGCACCAGCATCAACCGGCTTACAAGCAGCACCAGCAGCACCAGCAGCAACGGCAGCGAAGCCCTTTCAATCCGGAGGCCGTCACTCACACGACGCTGAGATGACGACGATCTTTGACAACTTGCAGCAGCACAGGAGCCCGTTCCACGATGGGCTCGAACCGATCCGGCCGGCATCGGCAAGCGTCCCTCACGACGTTTTCCAGTGCCGGTGCGGATCTGCAGCGGGGATAGCTCAGCAGGCAGAGCGCAACCTTTTCGAGGTTGAGGCATGGATTCGATTTCCATTTCCCGCTCCACACCACAAGGCGCTTTCGAAAAGTGCATGGCCACGCCAGGGGCAAGTTGTGTCCTGC
>JAYUWF010000037.1:0-7596 GCA_043753685.1 Herminiimonas sp. | reverse complement strand
TCGTATGGCTTCCTGAGCATTCACAACGACGGCTTGCCGATCAGTGCGGCCGACCTGCCGCATATCTTCGATCCGATGACACGGTATTCCAAATTTGCCGCTGACGAAGAAGGCCCTAACTCCGGACTCGGACTGGGACTCTACATTGCGCACCAGATCGTGACCGCGCACAAAGGAAAAATCGAGGTCGACTCGACCGTGGAAAACGGCACGACCTTCCTCATCAAACTGCCGCTAGCGGCCAGCTGATTCCTGAATGGGCCTGCCGGTTTTTTGCCGGCGCCTGCCGGTACGGCGGCCATTATCATTTGCACATCGACCGACTCGCCGGCTCTGCAGCGCGTCTGACCGGCTACGAACGTAGCTCGGCAATCAGCGCGACGATTTCTTCACCGTAGGTTTCGAGCTTCCTTTCGCCGACACCGGACACGCCGCGCAGAGCGACGAGCGACGCCGGTTGTGCCTTGGCGATCTCGCGCATGGTTGCATCATGAAAGATCACGTACGCCGGCACATTGTGCTTGCGCGCCGTCTCGACCCGCCACCAGCGCAGCTTGTCGAAAATGATCTGTTCATCATTCGACAGATCCGATTCGACGAAGCCCTTTGGCTTGCCGCCGCCACCGGTGCTGCCGCTTTTGCCACGTCGTGCCTTGACCGGCTTCTGGTACTGGCGCAGCTGCACCGGCTGGCCGCCGCGCAATACCGGCTTTGCCGCATCGGTCAGCTTCAAGGCGCTGTAGGCTTCATGGTCGACGTTGACCAGACCGAGGGCGATCGACTGGCGCAGGATCGCGCGCCATTCCGCCTCGCTGGTGCCCTGACCGATGCCGAAGGTCGACAGCTTGTCGTGTCCCCATTGCCTGACCTTGTCGGAATCGACGCCGCGCAGCACATCGAGCACATGCATGGCGCCGAAACGCTGCTCGACCCGGTAGATGGTCGATAGCAGCATCTGCACCGGCCGCGTCGCATCGAAGGACACCGGCGGCGTCAGGCAAGTGTCGCAATTGCCGCACGGCGTGGCGCGCTGGCCGAAGTATTCCAGCAGGCGCATGCGCCGGCAGGTCAATGTTTCGCACAGGCCCAGCATGGCGTCGAGCTTGACGCTCAGGACGCGCTTGAAGGTTTCGTCGGCGTCCGATTCGTCGATCATGCGGCGCTGCTGCACCACGTCCTGCAAGCCATAGGCCATCCAGGCATTGGCGGGCGCACCATCGCGGCCGGCACGTCCGGTTTCCTGGTAATAGCCTTCGATGCTCTTCGGCAGATCCAGGTGCGCGACGAAGCGTACGTCGGGCTTGTCGATTCCCATGCCGAAAGCGATCGTGGCGGTCATGACAATGCTTTCCTCGCGCAGGAAGCGGGCCTGGTTGCGGGTGCGTGCAGCCAACTCCATGCCGGCGTGATAAGGCAGCGCGGTGATGCCGTGCTCGTTCAGGAAATCGGCAGTCTCTTCGACTTTTTTGCGCGACAGGCAATACACGATGCCGGCATCGCCCGCATGCTCGCTTTCTATAAAATCGAGCAATTGCTTGCGGCCATTCGCTTTTTCGACGATCTGGTAGCGGATGTTGGGGCGGTCGAACGAGGAGACGAACTGGCGCGCATCGTCGAGCTGCAGCCGATGGGCGATTTCGGCACGGGTCTGGGCGTCGGCGGTGGCGGTGAGCGCAATGCGCGGCACATCGGGAAAGCGCTCGTGCAAGACCGACAGCTTGATGTATTCGGGACGGAAATCATGACCCCACTGCGAGACGCAATGCGCTTCGTCGATTGCGAACAGGGCGATCTTCGATGCTGCCAGCAATTCCAGGCAGCGCGGCGTCATCAGGCGTTCCGGCGCGACATACACCAGGTCGAGCTCGCCGCTGCGCACCCGGCGCTCGATGGCTGCCGCTTCCTGATAGGTCTGGGTGGAATTGAGAAAGGCAGCCCGCACGCCGACTTCGGCCAGTGCATCGACCTGATCCTGCATCAGCGCGATCAGGGGCGAGACCACCACGCCGACGCCGTCCCGCAGCAGCGCCGGAATTTGGTAGCAGAGCGACTTGCCGCCGCCGGTCGGCATCAGCACCAGGGCGTCGCCGCCTTGCGCAATGACGTCGATGATCTCGGCTTGCTGGCCGCGAAAGGCGGGATAGCCGAAGACATCCTGCAGAATCTTCAGTGCATTGCGTTGCATCGTTTGAATCAATCCGCCCAGACCACCAGGCCGCTGTAGGCCGACGCCAGGATCACGAGGCCAAAAGCAATGCGGTACCAGGCAAAGACGGTGAAATCATGGCTGCTGATGTAGCGCAGCAGCCAGCGCACGCAAAAGAAGGCCGATACGAAGGCCGCGACGGTGCCCACGCTGAACAACGGCACATCGGCCATCGACAACAGCGCGCGCGCCTTGTAGAGCGAATAGACGGTCGCCGCCAGCAACGTGGGAATGGCCAGGAAGAACGAGAATTCGGTGGCTGCCTTGCGCGACAGTCCGAACAGCATGCCACCGATGATCGTCGCACCCGAACGGCTGGTACCCGGAATCAGGGCAAGAGCCTGGGCGCAACCGATTTTCAGGGCATCGAGCGCCGTCATGTCGTCGACGTTTTCGATGCGCACCGGACGGCCGATGCCGTTGCTGTGTTGATTGCTACCGTGGCGACGCTCGACCCACAGGATGATCAAGCCACCGATGATGAAGGCCAGCGCCACCGGCACGGCCGAGAACAGCTTTTCCTTGATTTTCGAGGCAAACAGAAAGCCCAGCGCAGCGGCCGGCAAGAAAGCGATGATCAGGTTGAGGGCAAATTTTTGTGACCGCCGGTCGCTGCCCAGGCCGCCAACGACGCTGGCGATGCGAGCCCGGTATTCCCAGCAGACGGCGAAGATGGCGCCGGCCTGGATGACGATCTCGAATACCTTGACTTTTTCGCCCGTAAAATTGAGCAGGCTGCCGGCGAGGATCAGGTGCCCGGTGGAAGAAATCGGCAGGAATTCGGTCAAACCTTCGACGATGCCCATGATCAGGGCTTTTAGAGCAAGAATCAGATCCATGCGGTGTCCATGCGGATGCGGTGCTGGCGCCCTGCCCGGTTGCAGCAAGAGTACCCAATAAAAAAACCCGCCGGTTCAGCGATGCGGGTTTGGGAGCGGTAAAAAATGACGGTCGAAGGCGAACTGCTTCGCGCCGTCATTTTACCGGTTCGAAGGTTACCACGAGGGCTTTCGGCGTAGTGCTGATTCGGGTCGGAGAAAACTGTACGCCTGCATGACGGAACTGCTCCGGCGTGAACGTATAAAGTGGCACGTCCTGCAGGATGCGCGCAGCGAGCACACCGCCGATTTTTGCCAGTTGGCCGGTCACGGCAGTGTCCATGCCGTCGATCGTCAATTCTTCCATCCGCGGCTGCTGCACGATCACGGCCTGGCGCACGCCGTCGATGGCCAGCACACCGGACATGCGGAAACTGCCACGCAATACCTTCTTGCCAAAGACCGGCGTCACGCTCGCATCGACGGTGACCACAACCCGGTTGCTGTCGGGATTGAGCTGCAGGCGCGGATTGATCACGTTGATATCGATCAGCTCCAGATAGCGGGTGTTGGCAGGCAGCTTGCTGGCCAGGACCGCTTGCAGTTTTTCGATGGGCAAGACAACCTCGCGCGGACCGCTCAGGGTGGCGCAGCCGGCGAGCAGAACGAGGCCAATCAGGAGGATGAAGCGGGTCAAGACGGTTGGCGAAGAACGGATCATCGATTGGTTTCCATAAATATCGGATTGCTTCATGCAATCGCTCACGCGGCAGTCAGCCGTTCCAGCGTCGCCAGATAATGCATTGCAAACCGGCGGTCGGTCCCGCACATCTCCGCACTTGGCCGCAAGCTCGCGCACACTGCCGGCCGGCGTGGATCGTCGAAGATCCGGCAGCGCAACTGGTCATCGAGCTGGATGCAGGGGGCACCTGCCGCCTTGCCGTTCGGCATACCAGGAATCGGCGATGAAATCGACGGCGCGATGCAACATGCGCCGCAAGCGGCACGGCAATCGGAATCAATGATCAGTAGCGGCATGCCACACATTTTACCGGAGCCGACGCACTATAAAGTTATGATTTTACAAACGCTACAACAAACGGCGTGTCACGCGATGCAATCCAATTTCTTGCCGATCTTGACAACGATCTTGACGATCCCGGCGCTGGCGCATACATTACTGACTCGTCAGTAAGTAATTTTTCCATGGTCTCCTGCCCCTTCAAAAATGCCAAGCCGCGCTGGGCGCGCCGCAAGACTGCGCGCCCGCAAGAGCTGCTCGCGGCCGCGCTCGATCTGTTCGTCGAGCGCGGTTTTGCGGCTGCACGGCTGGAAGATGTCGCCGCGCGCGCCGGCGTATCGAAGGGCACGCTGTACCTGTACTTCGAGAACAAGGAAGAACTGTTCAAGGCGGTGGTGCGAGAAAACGTGGTGCCGGCCATCGGCCAGGCCGAGAGCGTGATCGACGGTTATCAAGGCCACAGCGTCGACCTGTTCCGCGAGATCATGCTTGGCTGGTGGCAGCGCATCGGCGACACGAAGCTGTCGGGCATTACCAAGTTGATCATGGCGGAATCCGGCAATTTCCCGGAAGTCGCCCGCTTTTACCAGGATGAAGTCATGAGCCGGGCCGAACGGATGATCGTGCGCATGCTCGAGCGCGGCATGGCCCGTGGTGAATTCCGCATCGTCGATGCGGCACAGGCAACCCAGATCGTGATGGCGCCGCTGTTGATGCTGATGATGTGGAAACACTCGTTCCAGGCCAGCGGCCCCGATACCGATTCGCCGCAATCGTACCTGCAGTGTGTCATCGACGTTTTGCTCAACGGGCTGGCGACCCGTATTAGTCAACCTGTTCAACCCGTTTTTTAAAAAGTAGATACCGTCACCATGCGCCTCTCCCGCAAGTTCTGGATCATCCTCTTGGTCGTGCTGGTCGCCGCAGGCGTGGGCGCCACCGTGTTGCGACGCCCGGCAACGCCGCCCGTGGCGAAGAGCGGCGGCGCCGGTCCAACGGCCATCGAGCTGTTGCAAACCGATATAACCCTGGTGCACGCCCGTGACCTGCGCCAGGTACTGCCACTGTCGGGTGCGCTGCGCGCGGTCAACCAGGCAGCGGTCAAGGCACGCGTCGGCGGCGAAGTGCGCGAAGTGCTGGTGCGCGAAGGCGAAGCGGTGCAGGTTGGCCAGGTGCTGGTGCGGATGGATGGCACCGAATACCTGGCACGCGCAGCCCAGGCCAGGGGTGCGCTGGTCGCCGCACGCGGCCAACTCGACATTGCCACCAAGGCCCGCGACAACAACAAGGCTTTACTGGGCAAGGGATTCATTTCCCAGAATGCCTTCGACAATGCCGCCAGCCAGTATGAAATCGCGCAGGCCAACGTCGACTCGGCCAAGGCGGCTCTCGACGTTACCCAGAAATCATTGTCCGATACCGTGATCCGCGCGCCGATCGCCGGCCTGGTCAGCAACCGCACCGTGCAGCCCGGCGAAAAGGTATCGCCCGACTTCCATCTGCTGGACGTCGTCGATCTGCGCCGCATGGAAATGGAAGCGGCGGTGCCGACCAGCGACATCCAGCGCGTGGCGCTCGGCCAGGAAGTGCAGGTCCGCATCGAGGGCTTGAGCACGCCGATCACGGGCAAGGTGGCGCGCATCAATCCGTCCACCCAGGCCGGCTCGCGCTCGATCATCGTGTATGTGGAAATCGGCAATCCGGATGGCTTTCTGCGCGTCGGCATGTTCGGTGAAGCCCAGCTGACACTGGTCAAGCGCGGCGGTGTACTGACGGTGCCGGCCTCGGCGATCCAGAACGCCGGCGGCGCTACCTTCGCCTATGCGATCGAGAACGGCGTGCTGGTCCAGAAACCCGTCACGCTCGGCATTACCGGCGACGATGGCGAAGGCGGCGCGGTGGAAATCACCGGCGGCCTGGTCGACGGCGCGAAAATCGTGCGCAACAACCTCGGCAACCTGCTGCCAGGCACACCGGTGATCTTTGCGAAAGGCGTTCCGGTCGCACCGGCCGGCGGCACGCCGAGAATCGCGACGGCTGTGCCTGCTGCACCTGCTGGTGCATCTGTCACTGCACCTGCTGCCGCATCTGTCACTGCACCTGTCACTGCACCTGCCGTTGTACCTGCTGCCGCATCTGTCACTGCATCTGCCACTGCACCTTTCGCTGCAACGGCCGCTGCTCCGGCCGCAGCATCGACTGCAGCCTCGACTGCCGCCGCGGTTTCGGTACCTGCTTCAACCCCGGCCGCCGGATCCATGCCGGCGCCACCCACCGCGCGCTAAACCCAAGGACACTCCGCCATGTGGTTCACCCGTATCAGTATCGGCAATCCGGTCCTGGCCACCATGATGATGGTGGCTTTCGTCGTGCTCGGCCTGTTTTCCTATCAGCGGTTGAGAGTCGACCAATTCCCCGACGTCACCTTCCCGGTGGTGGTGGTGCAGACCGACTATCCGGGCGCGTCACCAGAAACGGTCGAATCCGACCTCACCCGCAAGATCGAGGAAGCGGTCAATACGATTTCCGGCATCAATGCCCTGACCTCGCGCTCCTACGAAGGATCGTCGGTGGTCATCATCGAATTCGACCTGACCATCGATCCCGCGCAGGCAGCGCAGGACGTGCGTGAAAAGGTGGCGCTGGTCAAATCGATCTTCCGCAAGGAGGTCAAGGAACCGCGCGTGACGCGCTACGATCCGGCCGACCTGCCGATCTTTTCGATTTCGGTCGCCAACGAGCCGGGCGCACGCCAGCGGCCGCTGCGCGAACTGACCACGATCGCCGATCAGGTCGTCAAGAAGCGGCTGGAAAATGCCCGTGGCGTCGGCTCGGTAACCCTGGTGGGCGGCGTCAAGCGCGAGATCGACATCTACGTCAAACCGAATGAAATGGAAGCGCTGGGCATCGGCATCGACCAGGTGATCCGCGCCGTCAAGAATGAGAATCAGGAATTGCCGACCGGCGCGATCCGCTCGCAGTCCAGTGAAAAAGTCGTGCAGGTCCAGGGCCGGGTAAAAAATCCTGAAGATTTCGGTCGCATCATCGTCGCCCGTCGTGGTGGCGAACCGGTCACGCTGGCGCAGATCGCCACCGTCGTCGATGGCCAGGAAGAGCAGGAAAACCTGGCGCTCTACAACGGCCAGCGCACCCTGGCGCTGAACATCCTGAAGGCGCAGGGACAGAACACGATCGAAGTGGCCGACGCCCTGACGGCGGCACTCACCGATCTGGCGCCGACGATGAAGGCGCTCTATCCGGGCGTGAAGATCGAAGTCATCAAGGACAGTGCCCGCCAGATCCGGGTGGGCGTGAAAAACGTGCGCAAGACGCTGATCGAGGGCGCGCTGCTGACCGTCCTGATCGTGTTTCTGTTCCTTAATTCCTGGCGCTCGACCGTCATCACGGGCCTGACCTTGCCGGTGGCGCTGATCGGCACGTTCCTGTTCATGTACATGTTCGGCTTCACCATCAACACCATCACGCTGATGGCGCTGAGCCTGTGCGTGGGCTTGTTGATCGACGACGCCATCGTGGTGCGCGAGAACATC
>JAYUWF010000036.1:0-7596 GCA_043753685.1 Herminiimonas sp. | reverse complement strand
GGCTTCTGGCCAGTCGTGAAGTTGCTGCGCCACGGATTGATATCCAGGCCGCCACGTCGCGTGTAGCGCGCGTAGACGGACAATTTCTGTGGCTTACAATTTCGCAATATGTCCATGAAGATGCGTTCAACGCATTGCTCGTGAAACTCATGGTGCTCCCGAAAACCGATCAGGTATTTCAACAACCCCTCCTGATCGATCGGCGCGCCGACATAGCGGATCTGCACGCTGCCCCAATCCGGCTGGCCGGTCACCAGGCAATTCGATTTAAGCAAATGCGATACCAGTGTTTCTTCGACGGGCGGTTCGTCCTGGCTGGCATGCAGCAAAGTGGGGTCGGGCTGGTAACCGTCGACTTCGATGTCGAGTCGGTCGAGCAGCATGCCGTCCAGTTCACCCATGCGCAACCGCTCGAAACCGTCCGGCATGGTAAGGCTGACCTGCACCGGCGCGCCGACCGCGCTCGACAGATCGGTGCGCAACAGGTCCAGCACGGCATCGCTGCCAGCCAGTTTTGTCTGATTGAAGGCATTCAGATACAGCTTGAACGACTTCGATTCGACGATGTTGGGCGAGTCGGCGGGCACCATGATCGTGGCGATCGCGATCTGCGGCTTGCCGCGCAGGTTCAGCCACGACACTTCGTACGCATTCCAGATGTCGATGCCGAAGAACGGCAGCGTGCCCGTGAGGCCCAGTTCATCGCGCTTGGTCTGGCGCGCGATCGGAAACAGCAGGCTGGCGTCGTAGTGCGTGATGTAGGCCGATGGCTTGCCGAGCGGGGAAGCGCTCGGATCACCGGACGAGAAAACGGACATCGCGGCGGTTGGATCGGGAATATCAGAAAGGGTCATGGACAGGTTTGCCGAGCGACACGCCAGGCTGGATAGCAATGCCAAAGGCGGTATTTTGACAGAATCGCGTACCAGCGTATGGTCGGCGCTGCACGCCGTGCGCCGGTGCGAAGTAACGGGGTCGAGCCGCGCCTGCTCACCGGGCCGGTCGGGGTGGCCGCCTCAGGTCTTGAGCTTGAATGGATTGAAGTCGGTGCCGCGATCGAAATAATCTTCGTCTTCCTTTTTCTTGAGGAAATTGACGACCCGGTAGGTGACCGGCGTCATCACGACTTCCCAACCGGTTTTCAGGAAATACTGCGCCACGATCACGCTGATCAATTGCTGGTTCGACCAGATGCCGTAAAACGCGATGACGTAGAACAGGCCGGAATCGACGAATTCGCCGCAAATGGTCGAGCCGATCGTGCGCGCCCACAGCTTCTTGCCGTCCGAGCGCACCTTCATTTTCGCCATCACGTAACTGTTGACAAAACTGCCGGCCCAGAATGCCAGGATCGAGCCGAGGACGATGCGCGGCGTGTTGCCGAAGACCGCATTCAGATGCGTCTGATACTCGGCATTGAAAGGATCGGCGGCCGGTTTCAGGGCCAGCACCACGGTCGACATCAGGGCCGCGAAGACCAGTGCGCCGAAGCCGGCCCAGATCACGCGCCGGTCCCGTCCGTAGCCGTAGACCTCGGTCAGGATGTCGCCAAAGATGTACGACACCGGGAAAAACAGCACCCCGGCGCCGAAGGTCACGGTGCCGAGCAAGGGCAACGTGACTTCGGCTGCCTTGGCAGCGCCGATCAGGTTCGAGCACAGCAGTACCGTGACGAACGCCACCATGACGAAGTCGTAGTACTTGTATTGCTTCACGGTGGAGGTTGCAGCCAGGTCCTGCGGCATGAAAGTCCTTGTTAAGGGGCGCGGCGAGTGGTGAGTCGGGGCGGTGACTCGCAGTGAGGAGTCGTAGAGGTGTGCGGGCGGCTACAGGAATAGCTTGTACACCGGATTTTCCGTTTCGTTCCAGAAACGATATCCCAGCCTGGCGAGGGCTGCATGGAAGGCTTCCATCTCGCTGCCCGGTACCTGTAGCCCGACCAGGATGCGCGCCACGTCGCCGCCCTGATTGCGGTAGTGAAACAGGCTGATGTTCCAGTTCGGCGCCATGCTGGCCAGGAAGCGCATCAAGGCGCCCGGACGTTCCGGGAATTCAAATCGGTACAGCAACTCATTGTCGGCCAGCGGACTGCGGCCGCCCACCAGATGCCGGATATGCAGCTTGCCGAGTTCGTCATGGGTCAGGTCGAGCGTCTCGAAGCCGTGGCGGGTGAAGTCCCGGCTGATGCTGCCGGACTCGTCGCGCCCGGCGATCTGCAGGCCGACGAAGACATGCGCCTTTTTCGCATCGCTGATGCGGTAATTGAATTCGGTGACGTTACGCGGCCCGACCAGGGCGGCGAAGCGCCGGAAGCTGCCGCGCTCCTCGGGAATGGTGACGGCAAACAGGGCTTCGCGCTCTTCGCCCACCTCGGCACGTTCGGCGACATAGCGCAGGCGGTCGAAATTCATGTTGGCGCCGCAGGCGATCGTCACCAGGGTCTGGTCGCGGATCGGTGCGCCGGCGCGGCGGGCGCGCTCTACATATTCCTTGGCCCCGGCAATGGCCAGGGCGCCGGCCGGCTCGAGGATGCTGCGGGTATCCGTGAACACGTCCTTGATTGCCGCGCAGACGGCGTCGGTGTCGACGATGATGACTTCATCGACATACAACTGCGCCAGGCGGAAGGTTTCTTCACCGACCAGCTTGACCGCGGTGCCATCCGAGAACAGGCCGACATCGGCCAGCGTCACGCGGTGGCCGGCGGCCAGGCTTTGCGCCATGGCATCCGAATCGACGGTCTGCACGCCGATCACCTTGATGTCGGGGCGCACCGCCTTGACATAGGCAGCGATGCCCGCGATCAGGCCGCCGCCGCCGATGGCCACGAAGATCGCATGGATCGGACCGGCATGCTGGCGCAGGATTTCCATGGCGACCGTGCCCTGGCCTGCAATGACGTCCGGGTCGTCGAAGGGATGGACGAAGGTCATGTCGAGCTGGCGTTCCAGCGTCAGGGCGTGCTGATAGGCGTCCGAATAGGATTCGCCGAACAGTTCGACTTCGCCGCCGCGGGCGCGCACCGCATCGATCTTGACCGGCGGCGTGGTGGTGGGCATGACGATCAGCGCCCGGCAGCCCAGGCGCGCCGCCGCCAGCGCCACGCCCTGGGCGTGATTGCCGGCCGAAGCGCAGATCACGCCGCGCTGCAATTGCGCCGGCGTCAGTTGCGCCATCTTGTTGTAGGCGCCGCGCAGCTTGAAGCTGAAGACGCTCTGCATGTCCTCGCGCTTGAAATAGATCCTGTTGTCCATGCGCAGCGAAAGCGTCGGCGCCAGCTCCAGCGGCGTCTCGACGGCGACGTCGTAGACCTGGGCGGTAAGGATTTTTTGCAGATAGTCGATGGACATGGGGGAACAAGAAAATGCCGGGGTGTATCGGGCGATCATTATAATGTAGCGTCCGATCGAATTAGTTCCTCGATCCGGTAATGCAGGCGCGAAAAACCCGCTTTCACCGTCGACGATGTTTGTTTTTTTGACAGGATGCCATGATCGAATCTGCCGTTGCGTGGTTGCTGCACCTGCTGTCGGCGCCCGAAGTCGGCTTGAGCTCGGTCTTCATCATCAGCCTGGTATCGGCGACGCTGTTGCCGTTAGGCTCGGAGCCGGCGGTCTTTGCGGCGGTCAAGGCGATGCCGCAGAATTTCTGGCTGGTGATCGGCGTGGCGACGCTGGGCAACACGATCGGCGGCGCCATCGATTACTGGATGGGATTGGGGGCCCGCAAGGCCTTGCTGGCCTCGGCCGCACCGACCGCGCCGACCGAAACCTATGCCGCCGAGCGCAGCAGCCGCTGGTTCGGCTGGCTCGAGCGCTTCGGCGCAAAAACCATGTTGCTGGCATGGGTGCCGGGCATCGGCGACCCGATCTGCACGCTTGCGGGCTGGTTGCGGCTGCCCTTCTGGCCGAGCATCGGTTACATGGCGATCGGCAAGTTCCTGCGCTACCTTATGATGACCTGGTTGTTAATGGAAGTGCCAGACGGGTTCTGGCGGCAAATCGCCGGCTGGTTCGGTTGAAAAACGGCAGTTTCGTCCCCACCTGAAGCCTGTTTCGGTAGGAAAGGTCGATTCATGCATGTGTGTTTGCCTGTCGACACAGGCTTTTAGCCCCTGTTTTTCGATCCGCAATACCGCCGGCCCGAACTTGTTTCCCCCTACTGAAATTTCTTCATGCTGCATAGCCGCATCAACCGTAAGGGTGTTGCCGCGCCGCTCACCCCAATACGCTAGAATGGTCATTTAGGGACTCGATAAATTCCATGAACGCCCCTGCACAAATCGAAGCATTGCTTGCCGACGCACCCGCGCATGCCGCTGCCCAGTCCGGCGCGGCCCGTCTGCGTGAAATTCCTTACAACTACACCTCGTTTTCCGACCGCGAAATCGTGATCCGGTTGCTGGGCGAAGAAGCCTGGCGCCTGCTCGACGAATTGCGCGATGCACGCCAGACCGGCCGCTCGGCGCGCATGCTGTACGAAGTGCTGGGCGACATCTGGGTCGTGCAGCGCAATCCGTATCTGCAGGACGACATGCTGGACAATCCGAAGCGGCGTGCCGAACTGGTCGAAGCGCTGAATCACCGCCTGGCCGAAGTCGACAAGCGCCGCCTGACGACCGACTTGGCCGACGTCGGCGACGCCGATGCGATGCGTCGCAGCGCCAGCGTGGAAGCGCTATTGCGCGCCGCCCGCAAGGCGGTGGCAGCGTTCGCCGAAGAATTCCGCCGTACCTACGACCTCCGGAAGCGCACCAACCGCGTGCTAGGCCGCTACACGGAAAAGGACAACATCAAGTTCGACGGCCTGTCGCGCGTCTCGCACGTGACCGACGCCACCGATTGGCGCGTCGAGTATCCGTTCGTGGTCTTGACGCCGGATACCGAGGATGAGATGGCCGGCCTGGTCAAGGGTTGCATCGAACTCGGCCTGACCATCATTCCGCGCGGCGGTGGTACCGGTTACACCGGCGGCGCGATTCCGTTGACGCCACTGTCGGCCGTCATCAATACAGAAAAGCTGGAAGCCCTGGGCCCGGTCGAAATGACCCGCCTGCCCGGTGTCGACCGCGATTACGCGACGATCTATTCGGGCGCCGGCGTGGTCACCAAGCGGGTTTCCGACGCGGCCGAAAAAGCCGGTTTCGTGTTCGCGGTCGATCCGACCTCGGCCGAAGCCTCCTGCATCGGCGGCAACATCGCCATGAATGCCGGCGGCAAGAAGGCGGTCCTGTGGGGTACCGCGCTCGACAACCTGGCCAGCTGGAGAATGGTCGACCCGAACGGCGACTGGCTCGAAGTCACGCGCCTGGAACACAACCTGGGCAAGATTCACGATGCGCCGATGGCGAAGTTCCGCCTCGACTGGCGCCATCCCGCCGAAAAGGGCGGCAAGGTCGGCGAGATCTTCAAGACCGAGCAGCTCGACATCGTCGGCCGCACGTTCCGCAAGGAAGGACTCGGCAAGGACGTCACCGACAAATTCCTGTCCGGTCTGCCCGGCATCCAGAAAGAAGGCTGCGACGGCTTGATCACGTCGGCCCGCTGGATCCTGCACAAGATGCCGAAGTTCGCCCGCACCGTCTGCCTGGAATTCTTTGGCCAGGCGCGCGATGCGATTCCATCGATCGTCGAGATCAAGGATTACCTGGATGCCGAGACACTGAAGGGCGGCGCCATCCTGGCCGGCCTGGAACACCTCGACGAGCGCTATCTGCGCGCAGTCGGTTATGCCACCAAGTCCAAGCGCGGCATACTGCCGAAGATGGCACTGTTCGGCGACATTGTCGGGGATGATGAGATTGCTGTTGCCCAGGCGGCCTCGGAAGTGGTCCGCATCGCCAATACCCGGGTCGGCGAAGGTTTCATTGCCGTCAGCCCGGAAGCACGCAAGAAATTCTGGCTCGATCGCGCCCGTACCGCCGCCATTGCCAAGCACACCAACGCCTTCAAGATCAATGAAGACGTCGTCATTCCGCTGAACCGCATGGGCGAGTACACCGACGGTATCGAGCGCATCAACATCGAACAGTCGATCAAGAACAAGCTGCAATTGATCGATGAACTGAAGGTGTTTTTTGCAAAGGGCAATCTGCCGATCGGCAAGAGTGAAGATGCCGAAGGCGACGATATCCCCGACGCCGAAATCCTGGAAGACCGCGTCAACCAGGCCGAAGCGCTGTTGCAGCAAGTCGGTGCGCGCTGGTCGTACATCCTCACGCACATGGATCGGCCATTCCGTGATGCCAGGGACGACCTGATGGCGCTTGGTCTCGACAAGCTCGAACCGACCTTCAACGCGCGTCTGGAGCAGCAACCGGATGCGACCGTGTTCGACCTGGCCCAGGACCGCACGCTGCGGGTGTCCTGGAAAGCCGACGTGCGCGCCGTGCTGCGCCAGATCTTCGCCGGCGGCGCGTTCCGCCTGGTGCTGGAAGAGTGCACCGCGATTCACAAGAAGATCCTGCGTGGGCGCGTTTTCGTGGCGCTGCACATGCATGCCGGCGACGGCAACGTGCACACCAACATACCGGTCAATTCGGATCATTACGAAATGCTGCAGGATGCGCATGCGGCGGTTGCCCGCATCATGCTGCTGGCGCGCTCGCTCGACGGCGTGATCTCGGGCGAACATGGCATCGGCATCACCAAGCTGGAATTCCTGACCGAAGCCGAGATCGGCGACTTCCGCGCCTACAAGGAACGCATCGATCCGGAAGGCCGCTTCAACAAGGGCAAGCTGCAGAATCTGCCGGGTTTGGGCGCCGACCTGCGCAATGCTTACACGCCGTCGTTCGGGCTGATGGGGCATGAATCGCTGATCATGCAGCAGAGCGATATCGGCGCAATCGCCAACAGCGTCAAGGATTGCCTGCGCTGCGGCAAATGCAAACCGGTGTGCGCCACCCACGTGCCGCGCGCGAACCTGCTGTACTCGCCGCGCAACAAGATCCTTGCCACTTCGCTGCTGGTCGAAGCCTTCCTGTACGAAGAGCAGACCCGGCGCGGCGTCTCGATCAAGCATTGGGAAGAATTCGAGGATGTGGCCGATCACTGCACGGTCTGCCACAAATGCCTGACACCGTGCCCGGTCGACATCGACTTCGGCGAAGTGTCGATGAACATGCGTAATCTCTTGCGCAAGATGGACAAGAAGTCCTTCAATCCGGGCACCACTGCGGCGATGTTTTTCCTGAATGCGAAAGACCCGGCGACCATCAACGCCACGCGTCAGGTGATGATGGAATGGGGCTTCAAGGCGCAGCGCCTGGGTCACGACATCCTGAAAAAATTCGCCAAGAAGCAGACCAAGGCGCCGGCGTCGACCCATGGCAAGCCGGCGATCAAGGAACAGGTGATCCACTTCATCAACAAGAAGATGCCGGGGAATCTGCCGAAGAAGACCGCGCGCGCCTTGCTGGACATCGAGGATGACAAGATCATACCGATCATCCGCGATCCGGCCACCACCACCGCCGACACGGAAGCGGTATTTTATTTCCCGGGCTGCGGCTCGGAGCGGCTGTTCTCGCAGGTGGGACTGGCAACCCAGGCGATGCTGTGGAACGTGGGCGTGCAGACGGTGCTGCCGCCGGGG
>JAYUWF010000035.1:0-2467 GCA_043753685.1 Herminiimonas sp. | reverse complement strand
AAGGTCATGGCCGGAATTGTCTCAGAATTCAGCGGCTACCGGAAACGCTCGCTTTTCAGCCCGATTTTCGGCTGAATTTTCGGCCCGAACGTTTCCTCAGACGGTTCGCCGGAACAGTCCCTGCGCCGGGTCGACCGCCTGGAACTGGGCGGCGGCGGTGCCGGTCATCGCCTGCGGTCCGTCGACGCACAACAAGCCGAATGGCGACAGACTGTCGGCAAACAGCCGCAGCGCGCGCCGCTGCAGCGGTACACCGAATTCCGGCAGGACCCGCTGGCAGACGATCAGCTGGAACTCGTTGAAGGAGCGGTCGGTCGCCAGGTCGTACTGGGCCCAGATCAGGTTCGGCCGACAATGCGGCAGGAACTCCATCTGGCCGTGGCGCTCACGGCAGTAATCGACCAGGGTGGCAGTGCCGCCGCAACGCAGATAATTGGATTCGTATTCGCCCAGCCGGTGCAGCGGGAACTGCCCGAAGCGCGCGCGCGCCAGCAATCTGTCGTCGGCGGCCGTCACGAAAATCAGGGTCTTGTCGTACAGGCCTTCCTCGATCAGCAGGATCACCAGCGCAAAGACATCCTCGCTGCAGGTCGATTCGGCGATCCAGATCTTCGGCAGCGGGCAGGAGCGCAGATAGGGCACCATCGCCGCGCGCAGGGCGGCCAGGCGGCCGGTATCGCCAAACAGACTGGCCGGTCGCAGAAACAGTGCCTGCACCAAAGCTTCGGCGGCCGGCCGGGCATGCAGTATCCGGTCCTGCAGGGCCGAGATGGTCGCCACACCCTCCTGCTGCATGAAGCGCTGCAGGCGTTGCATCAGCGGGCCGCGCGCATGACCCCGCAGGTCGGCCCCGTGTACCTGGTAGATGCCCTCCAGGAGCAAGCCGGTTTCGACCTGTTCGACCGATGCCGGGTCGGATTGCAAGCCGCGCGCGCCGTCGAACATGGCGGCATCGGCCGGACCGCCTGCAATGTCCGCGATGCCTGCAATGCCTGCGCCATCGCCTTGCCCGCCCTGCGGCTGCTTTACTCCGACAGCCATACGCGCATGAGCGACAACAATTGGGCGACATCGACCGGCTTGGTGATGTAGTCCGAGGCGCCGGCGGCGAAACACTTGTCGCGGTCGCCCTTCATCGCCTTGGCCGTCAGTGTGATGATCGGCAGAGACTTGAACTGCGGTATGTTGCGGATCACGCGCATGGTGTCGTAACCATCCATCTCCGGCATCATGATGTCCATCAGCACGATTTCAATCGACGGATCCTTCTCCAGCAGCTCGATGCCGTCGCGGCCGTTTTCGGCGAACGACACCACCATCTGCTGCCGTTCCAGCACCGTCGACAGGGCAAAGATGTTGCGCAGGTCATCGTCGACGATCAGCACCTTGCGGCCGGCCAGGTCGCCCTCGCTGACATGGATTTCTTCCAGCATGCGGCGCTGCCGCTCCGGCAGGCTGGCCGGGGAGCGGTGCAGGAACAGCGCCGTCTCGTTCAACAGACGTTCTGGCGAACGGGCATCCTTGATCACGATGGTCTTGGCGATGCGGCTCAGTTTCGCCACTTCCTTGCGGTCCAGATCCCTGGCGGTGTAGATCACGATCGGCAGATCCTGCTGCGCCGGATCCTTGCTGATGGTGTCGAGCAGCGTGAAGCCGTCGATGTCCGGCAGGCTCAGGTCCAGCACCATGCAATCGAAGCGTCCGTTCTTGAGCGCATCGAGCGCTTTCTGGCCGGAGTCGACCGCCGTGATCAGCAGATCGGCGTCGCCGATCAGTTCGACGATCCGGTTACGCTGTATTCCATCATTCTCGACCACCAGCAGGCTGCGCTTGGTGCTGATCAGGAATTGCTGGATGCGCCGGAATTCTTCGTCCAGGCGTTCCAGCGTGACCGGCTTGACCATGTAGGAAATCGCACCTTTGCGCAGGCCGCGTTCGCGCTCTGCGGAATTCGACAGTACATGCACCGGAATATGGCGCGTGGTCGGATCGCGCTTCAGGCGATCGAGCACCGTGAAGCCGTCGGTGTCCGGCAGATCGATATCGAGCAGAATCGCGGTCGGCAGGTAATCCCGCGCCAGTGTCAGGGTCGAATCGCCATGAAAGGTCACCACCCCCTTGAAGCCTTTTTCGCGTGCATGTTCGAGCAAGACCTTGGCAAAACGCTGGTCGTCTTCCACGATCAGGATTGCGGTGTCGCCCGGTGCGATCAGGTTGCGGTCGTCGAAGGCGGTCTCGGATTGCACGAATGGCAGCACGTCGGTGCCGCCCTCGGTCGGCGCCAGCACCAGGTTGTCGGAAGTGTCGTTCAGCAGGTGCGCCGGCAGCAGGGTGGCGGCGATCTGCGACGGCGGCAGCGACACGGCCGTGGACATTAGCGGCGACCGCAGTGGCGACAATAGTGGCGAGAGCAGCGGTGTCGGCTGCAGCGCGCCGGCCTGGCTGTACGGCAGGAAAAGGGTAAAGG
>JAYUWF010000034.1:0-7621 GCA_043753685.1 Herminiimonas sp. | reverse complement strand
TTGGCTCACGCGCAACATCACCCGCCCGCTGCGCGCTGCGGTGGGGCTGGCGGACCAGGTATCGCGTGGCGATCTGAGCGCCGAGGTCACCGTCAGCTCGACCGACGAAACCGGTCAACTCCAGCGTGCCCTGAAAGACATGATCGCCAGTCTGCGCAAGACCGTGGCCGAGGTACGCGCGAGCAGCGACACGATCGCCACGGCATCGAATCAAATTGCCTCCGGCAACCTGGATCTGTCGTCGCGCACCGAGCAGCAGGCCAGTTCCCTGGAAGAGACCGCGTCGTCGATGGAAGAACTGACCTCGACCGTGAAGCACAATGCCGACAATGCGCGCCAGGCGAATGGCCTGGCGACGACAGCCTCCGAGGTTGCCCGCAAAGGCGGCGCCGTGGTGGCCGAAGTGGTCGGCACCATGCATGCCATTAATGAATCGTCGCGCAAGATCGTCGACATCATCGCCGTCATCGACGGCATCGCCTTCCAGACCAACATCCTGGCGTTGAACGCGGCGGTGGAAGCGGCTCGCGCCGGCGAACAGGGCCGCGGCTTCGCCGTGGTGGCCACCGAAGTGCGCAGCCTGGCCCGGCGTTCTGCCGCCGCCGCCAAGGAAATCAAGACCCTGATCGGTGATTCGGTGGAAAAAGTCGAGGCCGGCGCCAAGCTGGTCGACCAGGCCGGCACGACCATGGACGAGATCGTCGAGAGCGTCAAGCGCGTCACCGACATCATGGGCGAGATCACCGCCGCCAGCCAGGAGCAGACCGCCGGCATCGAACAGATCAACCAGGCCATCACGCAGATGGACGACGTCACCCAGCAGAATGCCGCATTGGTCGAACAGGCCAGCGCGGCTGCGGAATCATTGAGCGGACAGGCAAAGAACCTGTCGCGCGTCATCAGCATCTTCGAAATCGGCGCCGTCAGTGGCCTGACCGTCAGGAATCCTCCGGTGGAGGCGACTGCACGACCTGAAGTCAGAACGGCAATCGCCAGCCGCGCGCCGCAACCGCGACGCGCTGCAAAACCGGTGCCGAAATCCGACGCATCCAGCCTGCCGGCCAAACCCGGAAAGGCCTTGCAGGTCACTTCACCGGTCGGTGGCGACTGGGACGAATTCTAAATCGATGAGCTGTCGTCCTGGCCGCTGAAGTCGTCATTGCCGGCCAGGTCATCGAGTCCGTTGTCGAGGCCGTCCGAAAGCCCGCTGTTGTCGATGCCGCCGTCGACCAGGCCGTCACGCTCGCCATTGCCGGCAAGCCGCGCCGGCTCCCCTGCCGCGACCTCGGGAGCGGAATCGTAGAAATTGTTCACAGTGGTGTTCTCGACCGGCCGTGCGCCGCCATGATCACCGAGGAAACCGCCGCCATGGTTGCTCATCAGCCCGCTCAGGCCCTGGAACAGGAATGCGCCACCGGCCACGCCGGCGGCGGTGGCTGCCATGTTGCCGAGAAAGCCGCCACCACCGCCGCCGAACAGCCCGGGGCGCTGTATTGGTGGCTGCATCGGCGGCTGCATCGGCGCCTGCGCCTGGCCGTACGGAGCCGCCTGTTCATAGCGCTGGTCCATGCGTGGATCGATGCGTGGCGCCGGACCGGCGCCAGCCTCGCGCCGTCCTGGCAGCGCGGACATACCCGGGTTACGCAGATCGTTGCCGCTGCGGCCCCAGGTCGACGCCGGATCGAGAAAGCCACCACTGCCGCCACCACCGGCACGGGATTGCTCGCGTTCGGACTGCAGCTGGTTCTGCAACTGCTCGATCTGGGCCCGCGCGCCGGTCAGTGCCTGGTCGAGCAGCATGGCGCGCTGCACCAGCAGATAGCCGGCATCGGGTTGCTGTGTGAATGCGGCCGCGATCATCCCTGCGGCCTGCGGATCCCTGGTGATTCCCTGGACCTGGGTCAACTGGGCCAGGAAGCCGCGCAGGGCTTCCGTCTCTTGTGGCGTCATCATGAAAAAACTCCTCGGTCGGTGAATGAATGCGAAGCAATGCAACGGCATGCGGCTGTCGATAGATGCGGCCGACCTTGAAAAAATCCATGGCAACGATGCAAGTCATATCGTTGCAACAGTCCCTGCTGGTACCGGCGCCGCCACATATACTGCCTTGGAGCGCATTCAGCCCATGCATTCAGCCTAGGTTAGGCGGCAAGCAAAAGTCGATTTAATTGGAGGAAGTCTGATGGCGACCAAGAAAAAAACCACCGTAGCGCTGCCCGGCAGTGAACGCGGCATCATGCCGAATACCCGCAGGCTGGGCGCGACCGCACCCGAGCCTGCCGTCCAGGTCACGATCCTGGTACGGCGCCGTCCTTGCGACGAATCCCTGTGCACGCTGGCCAACCGGCTTGGCGAAACAGCACTGGCCGAACGCTCCCACGTCGATGCGGCCCAGTTCGCCGAACGCTTCGGCGCCGATCCCGCCGACCTGGAGCGCGTCGAACAGTTCGCGCGTGCGAGCGGACTCGAGGTGGTCGAGGTCAAGCCGGCCGAGCGGCGGGTGCAGGTGCGTGGTTCGGTGGCGGCCGTCAGCGCGGCCTTCAGCGTGACGCTGGACGACTATGTCGATGCGAACGGCGCGCACGCGTATCGCGGCCGGAGCGGTCCGGTGCACGTGCCGGCCGACCTGGCGGAAGTGGTCGAGGGTGTCTTCGGACTGGACAACCGGCCGCAGGCACGCACCCATTTCCGGATGCAGCAACCGCTGCCGGCCGACGCCGGGCAATCATCGATCATGGCGCGCGCCGTGAATCGTTCCTACACGCCGCCGCAACTGGCGGCCGCCTATGATTTTCCCGCGAGCGGCACCGGCCGTGGCCAGTGCGTGGCGATCATCGAACTGGGCGGCGGCTACAAACCGGCCGATCTGAAGGCCTATTTCACCCGGCTCGGCATCGCACCGCCGGTCATCAAGAGCGTCTCGGTCGACGGCGCCCGCAACCGGCCCATCGGCGACACCGCCAGCGCCGATGGCGAAGTGCTGCTGGATGTGGAGGTGGTCGGCGCGATCGCACCGGGCGCCACGATCGCTGTCTACTTCGCGCCGAATACCGATGCCGGTTTTCTCAATGCGGTCTCGAGCGCGATCCACGATCCGGTCAACCGGCCGTCGGTGGTGTCGATCAGCTGGGGCGGGCCGGAATCGTCCTGGACCGCGCAGGCGATGCACGCCATGGATGCGGTGTTCCAGGATGCCGCCGCGCTGGGCGTGACGATCTGCTGCGCCGCCGGTGACGACGGCTCGTCCGACCAGCGCGGGCTGAAGGCCGAGAACGGCGTGCTGCATGTGGATTTTCCGGCTTCCTCGCCATTCGCGCTGGCTTGCGGCGGCACACGACTCGACGGCGCCGGTAGTAACGCAAACACCATGCCGCGCCTGGAAACCGTGTGGAACCAGGGCCGCAGCGGTGGCGCCACCGGTGGCGGCGTGAGCGACGTGTTTGCCTTGCCGGCCTGGCAGAGCGCAGCCGGGGTGCCGCCTTCGGGCAATCCGGGCCGCCATGTCGGCCGCGGCGTGCCGGACGTGGCGGGCAATGCCGACCCGGCGACCGGTTACCTGATCCAGGTCGATGGCCAGCAGATGGTCATCGGTGGCACCAGTGCGGTCTCGCCGCTGTATGCGGCATTGGTCGCGCTGTGCAACGAACAGCTCGGACGGCGCGCGGGTTACCTCAATCCGCTGCTGTACCGTTTGCCAAAAACAGCCGGTGCGTTCCAGGATATTCGCGATGGCGACAACGACATCAGCGGACGCCACGGTTCGTATGCCGCCAGGGAAGGCTGGGATGCGTGCACCGGGCTGGGCAGCGTGCACGGCACGCGATTGCTGGCGGCATTGAAGAAAGGCTGAAGCGACGGCGCAGTGGAGAGCAGCTCAGCTCAGCACGGCACGGCACGACCCGGCCCGACGCATCGGCTACACTCGTGGCTTGTACGCCTGCCCCCACACCCGAAAAGGAATCATCATGCTATTGAAGGACAAAGTCGCCATCATCACCGGCGCTGCAAGCGGCATCGGCCGTGAAATCGCGCTGGAATACGCCAAGGCCGGCGCCCGCGTCGTAATCGCCGACCTGATGCTCGAGGCCGCCAACGCAACCGCCGCCGAGATCACCGCCGCCGGCGGCACCGCCATGGGCGTGGCCATGAACGTGACTGATGAAGCGCAGGTCGACAGCGGCGTGGCCGCCGTGATCGCGGCTTACGGCACGGTCGATATCCTGATCTCCAACGCCGGCATCCAGATCATCAGCCCGATCGTCGACCTGCCGCTGGCCGACTGGAAGCGCATGCTGGCGATCCACCTCGATGGCGCATTCCTGACCACCCGAGCCTGCATGCGCGAGATGGTAAAGAGCGGCAAGGGCGGCTCGATCATCTACATGGGCTCGGTGCATTCGCATGAAGCCTCGCCATTGAAGGCGCCGTACGTCGCGGCCAAGCATGGCCTGATCGGCCTGGCGAAGGTGGTGGCGAAGGAAGGCGCGAAGAGCAACATCCGCTCCAACGTGATCTGCCCGGGTTTCGTGCGCACGCCGCTAGTCGACAAGCAGATTCCGGAACAAGCCAAATCGCTCAACATCAGCGAAGCCGATGTCATCAAGACCGTCATGCTGAAGGATACGGTCGACGGCGAATTCACCACCACCCAGGATGTGGCGCAAACCGCGGTTTTCCTGGCATCGTTTCCGACCAATGCATTGACCGGTCAATCGATCGTGGTCAGCCACGGCTGGTTCATGCAGTAACCGATATTCAGCAACGAGTAACGAGTAACAAAAAACGAGTAACCCGGCATTCCCGCATCGACGACCGGTGCGGTTATTGTCACTCTGGTTCAAAAACCGGACTTTTGGGCAACAAGACCCTCATTGGTTCTCTGCTACCAAAGAGGCGATTCATGCAATGACCAACGCCATTGCGACACGAAATTAATTTTTATTCGGTCATACCAAATTCCTTTGGAGAGGAATAATGTATTCGTGCGCCGTTTCAAAACCTCGGGTTGTTCACATTAACGGGACTGACTAGTTTTTTATCATTGACCCACTTTTAAATCCTTTACCCGAGGCACCCATGGCCAAAGTTGTTCATTCCGGAATTCCATCGGGCCATCGCGGATGCTGTGCAGGGCAGGTCGACGATTTTTCGGACGACCCTGATGTAGTCAGTGCGATCGATGGTCTCGTCATGGCGGTAGTTGACCAACACACGCCGGCTACCCTGGATCAAGGACAGCAAATCGCACCATGCGGCGGGGCTCATCCTAGCGGAAGTGGTAGCGCAAGCCGTGGCAGCAATCGCAACGCTCAGCCGAGCAATGTCGATGCAAACGGACACTATGCAGATGGCAACGGAAAATTTCCTGATGCCAATGGCCATTATCCAGACGCCAAGGGTATGTACCCTGATGCGAATGGTCACTATGCCGACGCCAATGGCTTGTATCCCGATGCAAACGGTCGTTATGCCGACGCCCATGGCAGGTATCCTGATGCGAATGGCCATTATGCCGATGACAATGGAAATTATCCCGAGGCTTCTGAGGATTGCTGCTGCGAGGAAAATTCAGGCGCGGATGTGGCATCGACTGGAGCCAATACCGAGGATGGCTCTGGCGGTATGGACTACACGCGTCAACAGTTAATGGCACTAGGGATTCCCCCTGATGAGATCGAGCGCATCATGTCACGACTTGAATCCGAGCCTGGTATTGGCAATGGCAGTCAGAGCGACGCAACCTTGACTTCAGCGTGTTCGCGATATTCTGACCAGGCATCAAGTGTCGATTCCACTGAAATTGGCATCGGCACCGGGCCAGGCAAGCCCGGCCGCAGTTCGCTTCGAATCCAGGGTAGTCAATTCGGTGAGGATCATCACTACCGCGTGGCAGACGGTGTCGAAGAATTCAAGGTGGCCACCAGTGATCGTCAGCCCGGCTTCTGGAACATGCCTCGTTCAGAGGGTGCCTTCCTGCAGGATAAATTCACTTCCAATAATCCGCACACATTTTCTGCGGACTATGCCATCAAGTCGGGTAACGGCTTTTGTATTGCGCAGCTTTTTAATAATTCTTCGAATGGTCATCCCCAACTCATGGTGATGTACAAGGACGGGGCTTTGAACATCAATGGCAGGAAAGTGCCAATGCCACTGGGACAAAAATTCAGCCTGCGGATAGAAGCAGGCAGCGATGGTACACGTGTATTTGTCGACAATAGGTTGGTCTCTGCGCAGCCACTCAAGCACCAGGGTGGTGATAACTATTTCCGCTACGGCGCATACCTCCAGGGCCGCGACAAGGCAGTTGCGCCAGAAACCAGCGCCCGGGTTGTAGTCTCGGGCGCAAGCGTTCAAGCGGGATAGTTTTCGTTATTGGAATTGGTATGACTTGCCTGTACGGCCATTGTCGACCAGCGGCTCGACCGGATGCCTGCGTGTTACGGCCATGCCGGTACCGACCACAATCCCATAGCCCAGCAAGAGGGCGGGCCTAATCAGAATGTCAGCGCGACGCCATCGAGCCGCGCGACCGTGCCATTCCATCGATCAGTGAAATCCCATGTTTCCGGCGCCGAAAAGACCGACCAGGCCGATGACGATCAGGTAGATCGCGACGATGAAATTCAACAGGCGCGGCATCACCAGGATCAGGATGCCCGCGATCAGGGAAATCAGCGGGCCGAGTGTCAGATGGATGTTCATGGAATTTCCCAATCAGGTGAGGACCAGCAGTGAGGACCATCATCGCGAACGACGATGCCGACGGCGCAACAAAGCGCCGCGCCGCGAGCGCATCTTAACCGTCAATCCGCTCGCCCTGCGTACGCTATCGAACAAACGCCGTGCGCGCCAGATGCTGCTGCCAGCCCTGCAGCCGCCAGCCTGCCCAGGTCGTCAGCATCGCGCCCAGCAGCAGGATCAGGCGGGTATCGATCAGCGTCAGGACCGAGCCGGCCACTGCCATCAGGATGTTGGCAAGACAAAAAGTGGTGGAGATCAGTCCCATCACTGCGCCCTGCCCGTAGTTGCCGAAGCGATCGGCGCACCAGTTCGGGATGATCGCATTGTAGAAAGCATTCGGTACGCCGAACAGGACGATCGCCGCCATGCCGACCCAGACATTGCCGAACCCGACACAGGCAATCGCGAACGCGGTTGCGAAGGCGTAAAGGCGCGCCCGCTGCAGCGGATCGTTCGCGCTCGGCCGGCCGGCAAAAACGGAAGTCAATGTCATCACTGCGCACAGTCCGGCGGTGGTCCAGGCGATGCCGCGCGCATGGAATCCCGGTACTTCCACCAGCCACAGCGGATAGAACTCGTAGAAGGCGGTCACGCCACAGGTAAATGCCAGCTGCACGATGAACAGCGTGCGCAGCTCCGGATACCGCAACAGATTCAGCGCATGCTGATGCCGCGCCACCTGCCACCACGAAGTGGTCGCAGCCGATGGCGCCTCGGCCGGCAAGGCGATCGCCACCAGTGCTGCCGTCAGCGTCAGGGCCGCCACAGCAACCCAGAACGGTGTGGTGATGCCCCAGGCCAGCGTGGCGCCCGCCAGCAATGGACCGACCAGCCAGCCCATGTAGAAGGCGCCGTTCAGCCAGGACATCGCGCGCAG
>JAYUWF010000033.1:0-7646 GCA_043753685.1 Herminiimonas sp. | reverse complement strand
ATCCGGGACGGCCGCCATGATAAGCCATTGCGACCGGCGCGGCGCGCTCCTGGCACGATCACGGCGCGCCCCCGCCGGCTGAACTGCCAGCGTATCGGGCACTGCCGGCTATGGTAGGCTGCCAGGGGCAAGGTGCGGCTCGTTCATCATGCATGCATCCATGAGCGTTGCGTCGCCACCGGGCAGGACTGCCAACATCGTCGCATCAGGAGCTTTTGCCGTGCCATTCACCGACCACGACCCGTCTGCCGTCAACGCGCTGCTCGTTGCGGTGAGCGACAACACCAACGATTCGATCTTCGTCAAAAATTGCGCTGGAGAATTGATCTTCGCAAATCCGGCGACCCTGCGCATGCTGGGCAAAACCCGCGACGAGGCATTGTTCCAGACCAGCCGCGCCTTGCTATCGAATCAGGACGAGGCCGAGCGGATCGACCGCGACGACCGTCAGGTGTTCGACACGAGGATGTCGCTCACGGTCGAGCAAACCCTGCACCTGCCGAATGGCGTGCGCACCTATTCCACCACCAAGGCACCCTGGTTTGACAAGAGCGGCAACCTGATGGGCCTGGTCGGTATCAGCACCGACATCACGGCGCACAAGGAAGCCGAAGATTCGCTGCGGGCGCGCGAGCGCCAGCTCGAAGCGACGATTGCCGAGCGCACCGCGGCGCTGCGCGAACTGACCAATCACATCGAATCCATCCGCGAGGAAGAAAAACGCGCCATCGCGCGTGAACTGCACGACGACATGGGCGCCACCCTGACTTCGCTGTCGATGCATCTGCAGGGTACTTATGCGCTGTTCCCGGACGACGACAAGTGGAACGGGCGCAAGGAGAAGATCCAGTCGCTGCTGGCGTCGGTGGTGGCCACCACGCGCCGGCTGCAGACCAACCTGCGCCCGACGATGCTCGAGCTGTTCGGCCTGAAGACCGCGATCGGCGAACTGCTGACCGAGTTCGGTGAGGAATCCGGCCTGACCTTCAAGGCCAGCCTGCCGGACGACGAACTGGTCATCGATCCCAAGCTGGAAATCGCGCTCTACCGGATGCTGCAGGAAATCCTGAACAATGTCGCCAAACACGCCCAGGCCAGCAAGGTCGACGTCATCCTCGACCTGGACGAAGACCGGCTGGCGCTGACGGTGCGCGACGACGGCATCGGCATCGACGACGCGCGGCTACGGAACACCGTCACCCATGGCTTGCGCGGTTTGCACGAACGCGCCGCTTACCTCGGCGGCAGCATCGCTATCCGGCGCGGCACGGACAGCGGCACCATCGTCGCCATCCGCATTCCGCTGAAAGCTGACGCGCCCGTGTGAACGCAGGCGGCTCGATGACAGGAAAAATTCTGGAGCGGATTTCATAACGGCAACCAACAAATTGCTGCGAGAATAATCTCTTTTCAGCCTTGAAACATTGGTGGTTCGTACCGACATCTTACCTTCGTATAACCCTTGTTGCGCCTTCAAGTTTCGCAGCGGAATCATCGCCATCGGCGTGGTTTCCGCACGGCGCCGGACCAGCCGCCAAGATGATCCAACAATCTCCGCATGAGTGACCTCGTCGTTGTCCGCAAGGAAGGTCTGTATTGTGTTCCCGGACAGTTCTACATCGATCCGTGGCGTCCGGTGGCGCGCGCGGTGATCACGCACGCACATGCCGACCATGCCCGCACCGGCCATGGCAGCTACCTTGCGGCGGCGCCCGGCGAAGGCATCCTGCGTGCGCGGCTGGGGCCGATCATGCTCGACGCGCTGGACTATGGACAGCAGGTCACCCATAACGGCGTGACGATTTCCCTGCATCCGGCCGGCCATGTGCTGGGCTCGGCGCAGGTGCGCATGGAGTACCGTGGTGAAGTCTGGGTAGCCTCGGGTGACTACAAGGTCGAGGCCGACGGCACCTGCGCGCCGTTCGAGCCGGTGCGCTGCGACACCTTCATCACCGAATCGACCTTCGGCATGCCGATCTACCGCTGGCAGGATCAGGCCGCCATCTATGCTGACATTAACGACTGGTGGCGCGCCAACGCCGAGGAAGGCCGTACCAGCGTGCTGTTCTGCTATTCGTTCGGCAAGGCGCAACGCATCCTGCATGGCATCGATCCATCGATCGGCCCGATCGTCTGTCATGGCGCAGCCGAGCCGCTGAACCAGGTGTATCGGGAAGCCGGCGTGGCGCTGCCGCCAACCCTGACGGTGGCCGAGGTCACCGACAAGAGCATTTACAAACGCGCACTGGTGATCGCACCGCCGTCGGCCGGCGGCTCGCCCTGGATCAAGCGCTTCGGTGACTACAGCGATGCCTTTGCCAGCGGCTGGATGCAGGTGCGCGGCGCACGGCGCCGGCGTAGCGTCGACCGCGGCTTCGTGTTGTCGGATCACGCCGACTGGCCCGGACTGATGCAGGCCATCGGCGCCTCGGGCGCGCAGCGGGTGATCGTCACCCACGGCCAGATTCCCACCATGGTGCGCTGGTTGCAGCAGAACGGCTTGCAGGCAGGCGCCTTCGAAACCGAGTACGGCGCCGACGACGAGCATGAAGACAAGCCGCCACCGAGTGCCGGCGGCCCGCTGCCGGCAGCCGACCCGCTCGCCGCGGTGGGTGCGGCTGAGTCCGCACCTGCGTCTGCACCCGAGTCCGAACCTGCACCAGCGCCGACCGCCGATGCGTGAATTCGCCCGCCTCTATGCCGAGCTCGACGGCACCACGTCGACCAATCGCAAGCTGTCCGCGCTGCAGAATTATTTCCAGACGGCGCCGGCGGTCGACGCCGCTTGGGCGCTGTATTTTCTGGCCGGCGGCAAGCCACGCCAGGCGGTGCCGACCAGGCTGCTGCGCGAGAGCGCGGTGGCCCATGCCGGCATCGAGGACTGGCTCTTCGACGAGTGCTATCACGCGGTCGGCGACCTGGCCGAAACCATCGCCCTGGTCCTGCCGCCGCCGCAGCATGGCAGCGATGTCGGCCTGGCGCGCTGGATGTCCGAACGCATTGCGCCATTGCGCGGCGCAACGCCGGAAGTCATCCACGCCGCCCTGTCCGGTTTCTGGAACGAACTCGACAGCCGCGAGCGTTTCCTGCTCGTCAAGCTGATCGGCGGCGGCTTCCGGGTCGGTGTCTCGAAGCTGCTGGTGACGCGGGCACTCGGCACGATCACCGGCATCGACAGCAAGGTGATCGCCCAGCGCCTGATGGGCTGGACCGATGGCGCGGTGCGGCCGAGCGCCGAGCATTTCGCGCAATTGACGCGGGCCCAGACCGAGGACGAACACGCGCAGCGCGGTGGCCAGCCGTATCCCTTCTTCCTGGCCCATCCCTTGCAGGCCGATCCGGCGACGCTGGGCGAGATCGGCGACTGGCAGGCCGAATGGAAATACGACGGTATCCGCGCCCAGCTGGTGCGCCGCGACGGCCAGGCCTGGCTGTGGTCGCGCGGCGAAGACCTGATCACCGAGCGCTTCCCCGAAATCAGCGCGGTGGCGCTGCCGGAGGGTTGCGTCATCGATGGCGAGATCCTGATTTGGAAAGACGATGCGCCGGCTTCCTTCGCCGACCTGCAAAAGCGTATCGGGCGCAAGACGGTGTCGGCAAAACTGCAGGCCGAGCTGCCGGCGGTGCTGGTCGCTTACGACCTGTTGGAACATGAAGGCGCCGACCTGCGCGCGCTGCCGCAAGTGCAACGGCGGGCGCTGCTGGAACAGGTGGTGGCGCAAACTGCGTCTGCGCAGTTGAAACTGTCGCCCGTGATCCAGGCCGAGAATTGGGAAGCGCTGGCTACGATTCGCGAGCAATCGCGCGGACGCGGTGTCGAGGGCATGATGTTGAAAGCGGTCGATGCGCAATATGGCGTCGGCCGCACCAAGGATGTCGGCACCTGGTGGAAGTGGAAGATCGATCCGTACACGGTCGATGCGGTGCTGATCTATGCCCAGGCCGGGCACGGGCGCCGGGCTTCGCTCTATACCGATTACACTTTTGCAGTGTGGGATACCGACGCCGACGGTGCGCGCCGCCTGGTGCCCTTCACCAAGGCGTATTCCGGCCTGACCGATATCGAGATCGGCCAGGTCGATGCAAAGATCCGCAAGACCACGATTGAAAAATTCGGGCCGGTGCGCAGCGTCAAGCCAAGCATGGTGTTCGAGATCGGCTTCGAAGGCATCGCCCGCTCGAGCCGCCACAAGGCTGGCGTCGCGGTGCGCTTTCCGCGCATGCTGCGCATGCGCGACGACAAGAGTGTCGAGGAAGCCGATACGCTCGACACCCTGAAGGGCATGCTCGCGTGAGGCGTTCGCTGCGCGCGCAGTTGCGCTCGCCGGTCGCGGCGGCGGAGCCGGTGCTCCCGGTCCAGGCAACCGAGCCCAACGCACCGGCAGCGCCCATCTTTCCGGCATCCGACAACACCGACGACTGGTTCGCGGTCCGCGACTGGAAGATCTTTCCCTTCCAGCGCGCCGTGTGGAAGGCCGCGCTGCAAGGCAAATCCGGCCTGCTGCACGCCACCACCGGTTCCGGCAAGACCTTCGCAGTCTGGTTCGCTGCGCTGCAACGGGCGCAACGGCTGCGGGCAAAAACGAAGAGCACCCGGTCCGCGGGCGGCCTGCGCGTGCTGTGGATCACGCCGATGCGCGCCCTGGCCGCGGACACGGTGCGCGCGCTGCAGGGACCGGCGGCGGAACTGATGCCGGGCTGGAGCATCGGCGCCCGCACCGGCGACACCGGTTCGGCCGAGCGCGCGCGGCAAACCCGCTTGCTGCCCTCGGCCCTTGTGACCACGCCTGAGAGCCTGTCGCTGCTGCTGTCGAAGGCCGATGCGCTCGACCAGTGCAAAGGGCTGGACATGGTGATCATCGACGAATGGCACGAGCTGTTGGGCAGCAAGCGCGGCGTGCAGACGCAACTGGCGTTGGCGCGCCTGCGGCAGTGGCGCCCGGACCTGGTGGTGTGGGGACTGTCGGCAACGCTGGGCAACCTGCAACAAGCGCAGGATGCGCTGTGTGGCGTCGGCCAGGGCGTCCTGATCGAAGGCGGCCTGAAAAAATCGCTGCTGGTCGATACCCTGATTCCGGTGAATCCCTCGCGCTTTCCGTGGGGCGGACATCTCGGCATCCAGATGCTGCAACCGGTGATCGACGAGATCGAAGGTCACCAGACCACGCTGGTCTTTACCAACACCCGCTCGCAAGCCGAGATCTGGTACCAGAACATGCTGGCCGCCCGCCCGGACTGGGCCGGCGTGATCGCGCTGCATCACGGCTCGCTCGACAAGGCGGTGCGCGAATGGGTCGAACTCGGATTGAAGCAGGGGCAGTTGAAGGCGGTGATCTGCACCTCCAGCCTGGACCTGGGCGTGGACTTCCTGCCGGTCGAGCGGGTCCTGCAGATCGGCAGCGCCAAGGGCGTGGCGCGCCTGTTGCAGCGCGCCGGGCGCAGCGGGCATGCGCCGGGGCGCGTCTCGCGCGTGACGCTGGTGCCGACCAACACCATGGAATTGCTGGAAGCGGCCGGTGCCCGCACCGCAGTGGCCCGGCGTGCGGTCGAGGCGCGGCCTATCCCCAACAAGCCGCTGGATGTCCTGGTGCAGCACCTGGTGACGATCGCGCTCGGTGGCGGCTTTCGCTCGGAGGCGCTGTATGCCGAAGTGCGCAGCGCCTGGTCGTACCGCGACCTGACGCCGGACGAATGGCAATGGGCCCTGGATTTCGTTGCCCGCGGCGGCCAGAGCCTGACCGTGTATCCGGAATACCGCCGGGTGTTGATGGACGAAGACCGTATCTACCGGGTACCCGATGCCGCGCTCGGCCGGCGCCATCGCATGAGCATCGGCACCATCGTCTCGGATGCATCGATCCAGGTGAAATACCTGTCCGGCGGCACCATCGGCAGTGTCGAGGAATCCTTCATTTCGCGCATGAACAAGGGCGACCATTTCCTGTTTGGCGGTCGCATTCTGGAATTCATCCGGATCCATGAAATGAACGCGTACGTCAAGCGCGCCACCGGCAACAAGGGCGCGGTGCCGCGCTGGCAGGGCGGCAAGATGCCGTTGTCGTCGCAGCTTTCGCATGCAGTGCTGGAGCGGCTCGAGGAAGCGCGGGCCGGCCGCTTCGACGGGCCTGAGATGCAGGCGATCAAGCCGCTTCTGGACGTGCAGCAGCGCTGGTCCGGTTTGCCCAGCGAACGGCGCCTTCTGCTGGAAACCATGGACAGCCGCGAAGGCTGCCACCTGTTCGTCTATCCCTTCGCCGGACGCTCGGTGCATGTCGGGCTGGCGTCGCTGCTGGCATACCGGATCGGCAAGCGCTCGCCCACCACCTTTTCGATTGCGGTCAACGATTACGGATTCGAACTGCTGTCGCCGACGCCGGTCGACTGGGCCGGACTGCTGGCGGCCTCGAACGGCGACGCGCAGGATTTGCTGGGCACCGACGATCTCTTGAACGACGTGCTGGCCAGCCTGAATGCGGCGGAACTGTCGCAACGGCGCTTTCGCGAAATCGCCCGCATCGCCGGCCTGATCTTCCAGGGCTATCCGGGCCAGCCGAAGAGCAATCGCCAGCTGCAGGCATCGTCCTCACTGTTTTTCGAAGTCTTTCGCAAGCACGATGCGGCCAATCTGCTGTTGAACCAGGCGCAGCGCGAAGTGCTCGAACAGGAACTGGAAATCGGCCGCTTGCGGGAGACCATGGTCGAGCTGCAATGCCGGGAGCGCGTGCTGTATGCGACGGCGCGCGCAACGCCCTTTGCCTTTCCCCTGATGGTGGAGCGGTTCCGGGAAAAGCTCAGCACCGAAAAACTCTCGGACCGGGTCGCACGCATGGTGCAGGAATTGGAAAAAGCGGCGACACTGAGTGCGTCACAATCTTCACGTTCCGGTTCACGTTGATGCAGATCACGATTGCCGACCAACTCTTGCTGCTCTTGCCGCAGCATGCGCTGTACTGGCCGGCGCAACGCTTGCTGGTAGTGGCTGACATCCACTTCGGCAAGGCGGCATCGTTTCGCGCACTCGGCGTGCCGGTGCCGGCCGGCACCACCACCCAGAATCTGGCACAGCTCGACGCCATGCTGGGCGCACATCCGGTCGATCATTTACTGTTCCTGGGAGATTTCCTGCATGCGCGCGCAGCGCACGCCAGCGCCACGATGGCGGCGATCCGCCGCTGGCGGTCGGGCCGTCCGGCCTTGCGTCTGACGCTGGTGCGCGGCAATCACGATGATCGCGCCGGTGATCCGCCGGCCGATCTCGCGATCGACATCGTCGACGAACCGCATCAGATGGCGCCCTTTGCCTTCTGTCATCATCCGCAGCACAGTGCGCTCGGCCATGTGGTGGCCGGACACGTGCATCCGGTGTATCGGCTGTCGGCCGGCGCCGACGGCGCGCGCTTGCCGTGCTTCGTGGTCGGCGAACGCTGCACCTTGCTGCCCTCGTTCGGCGCATTTACCGGCGGCCATGCAGTCACGCACGGCGATGGCGAGCGGTTGTACGTGGTGGCGGACGAGAGCGTCTTCTCGGTTCCGGCGCCGGTTGCACGGCGTTCGAAATTTCGCTCGCGCTAGAGCAGATTTCGAAATGGCATATCCGCGCTACGCACCGCTTCGAGCCACATTGCGGCGTTGCAGCTCGCTTGTGT
>JAYUWF010000032.1:0-2480 GCA_043753685.1 Herminiimonas sp. | reverse complement strand
TAGAGCAGATTTCGTAATGGTATATCCGCGCTACGCACCACTTCGAGCCACATTGCGGTGTTGCAGCGCGCTTGTGTGGCCCGCCACACGGCGCTCACTGCGCCTTGCACTGTGGCCCGAATCGGTACGCATCACGAATACACCATTGCGAATTCTGCTCTAGAGCAGTCAGCTGCCGGGCGCTGCACGCATTCGAACTTCCACCGTGCGCGGCCCGCCGGTTTTACCGAGCGCCTTATAGGACCTCGTGCTGCTGCAGGAACCGGTACACGATTTCCAGCCGGCTTTCGGCATCTTCCAGCTCCAGCAATTTCTGTTTTGCCCTCAGGGGAATCGGCAGGATCTCGCACCAGCGGTCGGCCACCCAGGCACTGTCGTCGAGCCGGATCGGCAGCGCGAAGGGACTGTCGGCCGGCTGTTCCTGGCCGCTGGCATGCTTGCGATGGAGGTCGTCGATGATCAGCTTCAGGGTGCGCGCGCATTCCAGGTGCATGTCCGTGATCGGCGCCGGCGCATCCGCCGCGATCAGGTCGACCCGGCCTTCGAGCCGGTTGTTGGCGTCATGCCGGGTGGCGTGGATGCGAAAGCGCAGGCCGCCGCGGGTGCGCAGTTGCAGCAGGCCGAACTGCGGCATGTCCCAGCTGGTGATGTGGGCGATGCAGCCGACGTCTTCCGGCTTGGCTTCATGCCCGTTTTCGCTACCGGATTTAAGCAGCACCACACCGAAAGGCGCATCGCGGCGCATGCAGTCGCGCACCATGTCGATGTAGCGGGCTTCGAAAATCCGCAGCGGCATGATCCCATCCGGGAAAAGCACTGCATGCAGGGGGAACAGCGGCAGCCACAGTGCGTCGGCGGACTTCTGGCCCTGGCCGTTGCTGGAATCATTGCGGTGAAGTGCGCGTGCCATGATGGTTGCGAGCAAAGGATCGATGCCTGTTGACTCAGGTGCCCGGCAGTTCCCGATGCCGCAGCAAGACCCGTTCGTCGGCCTTGAAATACGCAGCCAGCTGCTCGACAAAATATACCGAACGGTGCTGACCGCCGGTGCAGCCGATGGCCACCGTCAGATAGCTGCGGTTGTCGCGCTTGAACGAAGGCAGCCATTTTTCGACGAAACCACGGATGTCGGCCAGCAGTGCGTCGGCTTCCGGCTGCGCTGCCAGAAAAGCGGCGACCGGCGCATCCTTGCCGGTCATCGGACGCAGCGTCACGTCGTAATACGGATTGGGCAGCATGCGCACGTCGAACACCAGGTCGGCGTCGAGCGGCACGCCGAACTTGAAGGCGAAGGACTCGAAGAGGACGGTCAACGGCGCGCGCTCGGTATCGACCAGGTCCTTCAGCCACAGCCGCAGCTTGCTGGCCGACAGGCCGGAAGTGTCGACAACGTGACCGAGCCCTTCGATCGCCACCAGCATTTCACGCTCGCGCAGGATGCATTCGATCAGGGTCGGGCGGTCGGCCGGATCCTGGTCGGCGCGGATCCGGTGCGACAGTGGATGGCTGCGCCGGGTTTCAGAAAAGCGGGCAATCAGCGATTCGGTCTTGGCGGTAAAGAACAGCACCTTGACGTCGTGCCCATCATTTTTCAGGCGCTGTATGTCGGCCGGCAGGCCAGCCAGGGAGTCGGCGCTGCGCGCATCCATCGCCACGGCCAGCGACATCGCGCCTTCCTTCATGCGGGTCGCGACCAGGTCGCGCAACAAGGTCGGCGGCAGGTTGTCGACGCAGAAGTAACCCGCGTCTTCCAACGCATTCAAGCCGACCGATTTGCCGGAGCCGGAGATGCCGGTGATGAGGATAATACGCATAGGAAATTATAGTACCGCACCACATCGTCTTGCGTGTCGCAATACATTCAGAAGCGAAAGCCCGGCGCTAATCCGCGTCCATCGCCTTTTGTTGCCGTTCCATAAATTCTTTGAGTGTATCGATACCGCGAAGTTGCAAAATCGTATTGCGCACCGCCGCTTCGAGCAATACGGCCAGGTTGCGGCCGGCTTCCACCGGTATCACGACCTTGCGAATCGGCAGGCCCAGCACATCCTCGGTCTGTGAATTCAGCGGCAGGCGTTCGTAATTTTCTTCCAGGGTCTTCCGTCGTACCAGGTGCACGATCAGTTTCAGGCGCATCTTGCGGCGCACTGCGGTCTCGCCAAAAATCGTCTTGATGTCGAGCAGCCCAAGGCCGCGCACTTCCAGCAAATTCTGCAGCAACGGTGGACAGCGGCCTTCGATCATGTTGGGTGCGATGCGGGCAAATTCCACCGCATCGTCGGCCACCAGGCCGTGATTGCGTGAAATCAGTTCCAGGCCGAGTTCGCTCTTGCCAAGGCCGGATTCACCGGTGATCAGTACACCGACTCCTAGCACGTCCATGAAGACGCCGTGCATGGTCATGCGCTGTGCGAGTTTTTTCGACAGATACACGCGCAGGTAATCGATGACCTGCGCCGCCGGCAGCGGCGTCGAAAACA
>JAYUWF010000031.1:0-22934 GCA_043753685.1 Herminiimonas sp. | reverse complement strand
CCATCGAATGCGACGCCGTCCACGGTAACGCCGAGCCCGCCGCGTTGCGCGGTTGCGCGCGCGTCCTGATAAATGGTGATGTGATACACGGTCTTGCGATACCGATAGGTCAGGCTGAATTTGGTCCAGTCTTCCGGCACGCAGGGCGTAAAGTACAGCCGGTCGATTACCAGCCGCAGGCCGAGCAGCGATTCCAGGATCAGCCGGTACATCCAGCCGGACGAACCGGTGTACCAGGTCCAGCCGCCGCGGCCGACGTGCGGCGACACGCCGTAGACGTCGGCTGCCACCACGTACGGTTCGACCCGATAGGTGGCGATGTCTTCGGCCGTGCGGCCGTGATTGACCGGGTTGATCATGGCGAGCAGTTCCCAGGCCCGCCCGGCATCGCCTTGGTGGGCGAAAGCCATCGCGGTCCAGATCGCGGCGTGGGTGTACTGGCCGCCGTTTTCGCGCACGCCCGGGACGTAGCCGCGGATGTAGCCGGGATTCAGGTCCGATTTGTCGAACGGCGGATCGAGCAGCTGGATCAATTTTGCGTCGCGTCGCACCAGGCGCGCATCGACCGCACGCATGGCGACATCGGTTCGCTCCTTGGAACCGGCGCCCGACAGCACCGCCCAGCTTTGCGAAATCGAATCGATCTGGCATTCCGGATTGGTCGACGAACCCAATGGCGTACCGTCGTCGAAGTAGGCACGGCGATACCAGCCGCCGTCCCAGCCGTTCTGTTCGATGCTGGCTTGCAGGCGGGCAGCTTCGCGATGGCAGCGTTCGGCAAAGGGTTCGTCGCGATGGATGCGGGCGATGTCGGCAAAACGCATCAGCACGTCATACAGGAAGAACGCCAGCCAGACGCTTTCGCCCTTGCCGTGTTCGCCGACCTTGTCCATGCCGTCGTTCCAGTCGCAGGAGCCGATCAGGGGCAAGCCGTGAACGCCAAAGCGCAGGCCGCGTTCGATCGCGCGCACGCAATGTTCATAGAGCGTGGCCGACTCGTTCGAGCGTTGCGGCAGATCGTAGTAGGAATCCTCGTCGGCGCGCACTTCGCGGCCCTGCAGGAAGGGTGCGTTCTCGCCCAGCACGCCGGTGTCGCCGGTGCAGGTGACGTAGCGATGCACCGCCAGCGGCAACCACAGGTAGTCGTCCGAGCAGTGCGTGCGCACGCCGCGATCCGATGGCGGATGCCACCAGTGCTGCACGTCGCCTTCGACGAACTGGTGCGCCGCGCACAACAGCAGATGCTCGCGCACCAGCCCTGGCTTTGCATGGACCAGCGCCATCACGTCTTGCAACTGGTCGCGGAAACCGAAGGCGCCGCCCGACTGGTAATAGCCGCTGCGCGCCCAGATGCGGCACGCCAGGGTCTGGTACATCAGCCAGCCGTTGGCGAGCACGTTGACCGCCGGATCGGGCGTGTCGATCTGCACCGCACCGAGTGTCTGTTCCCAATACGCATGCACGGCATCCAGCGCTTCGCGCGCCGCCGCCGAACCACGGCAGCGTTGCACCAGGTTGCTGACGTCGGCGCTGCGCCGCCCGGCCACGCCGAGGATGAAGACGATGTCGCGTTGCTGACCGTCGGCCATTTCGAACGGCACCTGGATCGCCGCGCACGGATCGAGCCCGGCACCGAGCCGTCCCGACAGCCGGGTCCGCGACAGCGCCGCCGGATTCTGCAGCGAGCCGTTGCGGCCGATGAATTCGGTACGGTCGCCGGTGACGCTCATGGCATTCGCGTCGACATAATAAAAGGCGATGCGCTCCGGGAATTCGGTGTTGTAGGCATTCTTTGCAAACAGCGCGCCGGTGACCGGATCGGCTTCGGTCACGACATGCATGCCGGTCTTCGCGCGCAGGTCGCCCATCACCCATTCGACATAGCCGGTAGCCGACATGCGGCGTGCCGCACCCGAATCGTTGCGCACCTTGAGCACCGAAAACTTGATCGACGCATCCAGCGCGACATACACCCACAATTCCGACGCGATGCCATCCTCGGTGTGCTCGAAGACGCTGTAGCCGAAGCCATGCCGGGTCCGATAGCCGCCTTGACCACGACGTGGCAGCGGTGTGGGCGACCAGAACCGGCCGCTGTCTTCGTCGCGCAGGTAGATCGCTTCGCCGCTGCTGTCCGAGACCGGATCGTTGTTCCAGGGCGTCAAGCGGAACTCATGCGCGTTCTCGCCCCACGTATAAGCCTGGCCGCTCTCGGAAATCACGGTGCCGAATTGCGCATTGGCCAGCACGTTCGACCACGGCGCCGGCGTGCGCTGAGCGGCGCTGGTGTCGATCACGTATTCGCGGCCATCTGCCGAGAAACCGCCGAAACCGTTGGTCAGGATCAGATCCTGCTGCGGAAGGCGGAGCACCGCTTCGGACGGCGGCGGTGCGGTGCGCGATGGCACAAGGGCTGGCACCCGCACATCCAGCGCGCCGCGGCGGTTGATCTGTTCGGCCAGCGTTCCCTGGCTGTCCGAGAGGATCGCGCGCGCCACCGATTGCAGGAGGATGCGGTCCTCGATCGCCACCTGCTCGGCCTGGCGCACGAAGATGCCGCCCGGCCGATCGATCGCCTGGGCATCCACGCCGGAGGCGATCAGGCCCATGATCTGCTCCTGCAGCACTTGCCGATAGCTGGCATGGTCTTCGTTCCAGATCACCAGGTCGACCGCCAGGCCGCGCAGGCGCCAGTAGGCATGCGCCTGCACCATTTGCCGCACCAGTTCGATGTGCGACTGGTCCCTGATCTGCAACAGCACGATCGGCAGATCGCCCGAGATGGCGTAACTCCACAGGCCGGACTGGCCGCGATGATTCTTGACCAGCACGCTGGCGTCGGCCCGCAGGGTCGGATTGGCGTAGATGATCGAATTGGCCAGGCGGCTGTAGAGCTGCGCATCGGCTTCGCTGGCGTTCAACTGGCGCAGCACCACCTGGCTGTGGGTCCAGGCCAGTTCGAACACACGGTCCGCCAAGTGGCGATCGTGGTATTTCTCGACCAGGGCGACGCTGGCTTCGCGCGTGTCGGCCATGCCGGTGACGACATCGATCACCACCGTCTGTTCCGGATCGAGCGTGATGCGCTGGCGGATCGCCGCCACCGGGTCGAGCACCGAGCCGGCGCTATTGGACAGGTCGGCGACATTCAAGGCCTGCGGCGCCTGGGCAGTGTTGCCACGGCCCAGGAACTGCATGCGGTCGGTTTCGAACGACACCGCCTTGCCATCGGCGCCGTGCACCGCCATCAAATGGAACATCCACGGCATGACTTCATTCAACGAGCGCGGGCGCCGGGTGCACAGGATCGCCGGCTGGTCGTGCAACAGTTCGGTCTGCACGAACAGGTTGGAAAACGCCGGATGGGCGTCGTCGGCCGCCGGCGGCGCCAACACGACTTCGGTGTAGGTCGTGATGTCGATGGTGCGGCGCTGGCGCGAACGGTTGACGATCCGGGTGCGGCGCAGCTCGATGTCGTCTTCCGGCGAGACCACGACCTCGGTATGCATTTCCAGCTCGTTGTCGGTGCGGCGGAACTCGGCCCGTCCTTCGGAAAAAATGACTTCGTAATTCTTCGGCTGCACCAGCGTCGGTTGCAGCGCGGTCGACCAGAACTTGCCATCGGCCAGATCGCGCACGTAGCAAAAGCTGCCCCAGTTGTCGCGCGTGCCGTCCTCGCGCCAGCGCGTCACCGCGAGATCGCGCCAGCGGTTGTAACCGCCGCCGGCACTGGTGACCATGACGTGATAGCGTCCGTTCGACAGCAACTGGATTTCAGGCGTGCGCGTATCGGCACGCGTGATGACGCGCATCGGCATGGCGTGTTCGCCGGCGACCGAGCGGATGTCGGCCAGCTCCGTGGTATTCGCATAGGCGGCGGTCGGTTTCGGAATACGTTCCTGCAGCAGCAGGATGGCCGACTGCAGCAGCGGATCGGAGTTGAAGCGTCGTTGCATCGGCTGGTCGCGCAACAGGTACGCCAGCGCCAGGAAACCCATGCCCTGGTGATGCACCATGAACGACCGGATCAGGGCAAACGATTGCCCGCGCGGCACGCGCGACTGGGTATAGTCGATCGCTTCGTACATGCCGAAACGGCCTTCGAAACCATCGGCCGACAGGCGCATCAGGTTGGCGCAGGCCGCTTCGGGCGCCACCATCAGCGCCATCATCGAGGCATACGGCGCCACCACCAGGTCGTCGCCGAGACCGCGTTTCAAGCCGAGTCCGGGCACGCCGAAGGCGCGGTATTGGTAATTCAATGCGGCGTCGAAGGTATTGAAGCCGGATTCGGAAATCCCCCACGGAACGCCACGCTGGGTGCCGTATTCGATCTGGCGTTGCACCGCCGATTTGTAGGTCTGGTCGAGCAGGGTGTTGTCGAAATTCGGCATTACCAAGAGCGGCATCAGATACTCGAACATCGAGCCGCTCCACGACAGGAGGATCGGCTCGCCACCGGCCACCGTCAGCTGGCGGCCGAGAGCGAACCAGTTATCTTGCGGTATCTGGCCTTGTGCGATCGCGACGAAGCTGCCGAGCCGGGCTTCCGAAGCCAGGAGGTCATAGAAGCTGACATCACGCCGGCGCTCCGACAGGTTGTAGCCGATCGCCATCAGGTGCGTTGCCGAGTCATACAGGAAGCCATATTCCATCTGCGCAAAATCGGCGGCCTGCAATGCCAGCTGCTCGATCTGGCGGATCCGTTCGACGGCATGCGCGCTGGCCCGTGCGATCCACGGCTCGGTCGAATGCGCGGCTTGGTCCGATTGGTCCGATCGGTCCGATCGGTCCGACAGTTGCGCCAGCTGACGCAGGGTCGGCATGACGTCGAGCCGCGCAAGGGTGGCCTGGTCGATGCCGGTGGCGAGAAGCCATGGCGCCTGCGCCGTCAGCTCGTCGGCGGCATCCCGACATTGGCGCGCAAGGGCCCTGGCCCACCAGTTACGTGTCGTCTCCGGTACCGTCGCCAGGGTCGCGACGAATCCATCCGCATGGCGGCCAAGGCGGTTCAGCGTCGTCAGGATCGCCGACAGCGTCTGGGGTGGCGTCTCCACCGCCAGTTGCAATTCGTCGGCGAAATGAACCAGCTCTGGCGCGCTGGCCGGTTTGCGGGCCGCCTCACCGTTTCGTTCGGTGGCCGGCACCTCGGTATCGTTCAACAGGATCTGCAAGGTATCGTCGATGCCGTGCCACAAGCGCGGCGAGACGATCGGTGCAACCGTCAGTTCCAGCAAGCCCGGGCGCAACGTCAACAGGTGCGCCGCCAGGTTGCCGCTGTCGACCGTCGAGATATAGATCGGCAGCAGCGGCTTCAGGTATTGGGTGTCGTACCAGTTATAAAAATGTCCCTGGTGGCGCTCCAGCGCCGCCATGGTACGCAGCGTGTTGCCGGTTCGTTCCAGCAGCTGGCCGACCGGAATGTAGCCGAAGTCGTAGGCCGAAAGGTTGGCCAGCAGGGACAGCCCGATGTTGGTCGGTGACGTGCGGCGGGCGATGACGGCCACCGGCGCTTCCTGGACGTTGTCGGGCGGCAGCCAGTTGTCTTCCGGTCCAACATGGGCTTCGAAAAAACCCCAGGTCTTGCGTGACAGCCGGTGCAGAAAGGCGGTCTGCGCCGTGTCCAGGGCAGCCGTGTGGCGGTGCACCGGACGACTGATCATCCACGCAATGACTGGCGCCAGCAACCACAGCAGGAGCACCGGTGCGGCACTTGCCAGCGCGATCGGGTTGATGGTCGCCAGCAGCGCTACGACGACCACCGCCAGCGCAGGCGAAAACCACATGGTGCGCAGGGTGGGCAGCAGGTGATTGTGATCGCCGTGATGATTCTGGCCGGACGGTTTCCACTCCAGCAAGCGCGTGTGCGATACCAGCAAGCGCCAGTTGGTGCGCACGATCGCGTCGGTACTGAAAAAAGCTTCGTACGGCAGCATCGCCAGCGTCAGGAAGGCGTGGGACAGATGGCGCCCGGCCGTGCGCATTGCCGAGCGAAGATGTTGGCGCAGCAGGACATCGTCCGGCTTGCTGGCAAAGTCCAGCAGCGACGCACTGATGGCCGTGATCAGCACGATGCCGAGCAACAGGGTGGTCCACAGGCCGACGCTTGGTAACAGCGCCCAGCCCACCACGAACAGCGCCACCAGAATGGCCGGCACGCCGCTGCGGCGCAGATTGTCGAACAGTTTCCAGCGCGACAGCGCCGACAACGGATTGCGCACCGGCGCGCCTGCGCGACGACTACCCACACTACCAGCACCACCAGCACCACCAGCAGCGACGGTGTCATCGGTGCCGGCCGGCACGTGCGGCAGCAACCACGATGTCAGTTGCCAGTCGCCGCGAATCCAGCGATGTCGCCGCGCGACATCCGCGTGGTAGCTGGATGGATACTCTTCGAACAGCATGACGTCCGAGATCAGGCCGGCGCGTGCATAACAGCCTTCGATCAGATCGTGCGACAAAATCCGGTTGTCCGGGAAACGGCCCGCGAAGGCTTGCTCGAATGCGTCGACATCGTAGATCCCCTTGCCGACGAACGAGCCCTCGCCAAAGACGTCCTGATAGACATCCGAGACGGCACGCGTGTAGGGGTCGATGCCGGCCTCGCCACCGCACAGCAATTCGTAATACGAAGCGTCGGCTGCCGGCAGGCTGGTGGCCACGCGTGGTTGCAGGATGCCGTAGCCGCGCGTGATGCGCTGCAGGGCAGGATCGAACACCGGGCGGTTCAGTGGATGCGCCATGGCGGCGACGAACTGGCGCGCGGCTTCGCGCGGCAACTGGGTATCGGTATCCAGGGTGATGACGTATTTGATCGTTGCCAGCGCCGCGACCTCGCCCACCATCAACGAGAATGCGCCGTCGGCGCCACCGCGCATCAGGCGGTTCAGGTCGGCCAGCTTGCCGCGCTTGCGCTCGTACCCCATCCAGGCGTTTTCCTGCGGGTTCCAGCGGCGCGGACGATGCAGCAGCAAGAACGGCGTCTGGCCCGGATAGGCCAGATTCAAGCGCTCGATGGTGGCCCGGGCATGGTCTGTGAGCGCTGCATCGGCTTCGGTATGCTCGGTGGCGGCATCGGCAAAATCGGTCAGCAGGCAAAAGCCCAATTGCGCATCGCGATTGGCCAGGAAGCGCACTTCCAGCGCTTCGGCCAGTTCATCGATACCGGGGAGGCTGGTCAGCAGTGTCGGCACCACCACCAATGTCGGCAGCGTGGCAGGAATCCCCTTGGAAAAATCCATCCGCGCCAGCGGTTTCGGCACTGCCGTCAACGTGATAATCCAGTTCACCAGCGCCAGGCCGAAATGGCTGGCTGCGATCAGGGCCGGCAGCGCCAGCAGCGCCAGGATCCAGGGCTGGAGTCCCTGTTGCCAACCGATGCAGAGCAGGGCGCCGGTGGCCGCCAGGGACAGCGCCAGGATCGCGCCCACATACAGCCGCAGCGGCGTCTGGCGCGCGCCGCGCTGGAACGATTCCAGGCGCGAGAGCTTCGCCCGCGCCGCCTGCTCCAGCAGCGTGCGGCCGTCGTCGACCAGGTAATAACCGACATGCGCGCTGCGGTCATCGCTACCGCGCGTCTTGGCTGCCTGATTGGCAAGTGCGATGGCCTGGCTGGCGATTTCGGATTCGGACAGCGGCGAACATTTGCCGATCTTTTCGATCACGTGGCGGTAATGGTCACGCGTCGCAAAATCCATGGCCGGGTAGACACCGCCGGAATCGGTGCGCAGGATCGCCTCGACCACGCTCATCTGCTCGACGAACTCGCGCCACTCCATGGCCCCCAGAAAACGCAGGCTGCCGATGCTGTTGGAGACCGATACCTGGTCGGCTGCCTGTTGCTGGCCCTCCTGTTGAACCATCTGCTCGATGGTGCTGCCGGATTCGGCCAGGCGTTGCGAGATCCACGTCAGCGGCAGGGTCAGCGCCGGACTCTGGCCGCGCAGGCGGCGCGCCAATTCTGCCACGAAGGCGGTCTCCAGCGGCGGCTCGGAGCGCGCCATGTCGGCCACCGTCAGGATCAGGCTGCTGGGATCCTTTTCGGCGATTGCGGTCATCTGGTCGGCCCAGGTGTCAGCCAGATTACGGCTGGCGCGGCTGGCGGTCAGACGAGCGGCGACACGACGCAGGTTTTCGATCAGCGCCAGACGCAGCATGATCGGAATCGCCCACAGCTCGCCCAGGCGCAGTGGCGTGATCTGCTGGTAGGCAGCGATGAAGCGGCGCAGGTTTTCCGGATCGACCCGGCCGTCGCCGTGCGAGATGGTTTCCAGCGCGATGTCGTAGACGCGCGGCTGACCTGCCGACGGTCCTTTTCCCAGGCGCGGCAACTCCTTGCTGTAACCCTTCGGCAGATGCCGCTTAGCCGTGCGGATCTGTTCTTCGATCAGGTAGAAATTATCCAGCAACCATTCGGCCGCCGGCGTCAATTGCCGGTCTTCCTGGACTGCACTGGTGAGGACCGAGCAGGCGTCCAACAGCACCGCTTCATTGTCCGCCAGGCGGCTCAGCAATTGGTCGCGCACACGCCCCTGGCGCACGCTGTGGGTCTGCGCCAGGCTTCTGCCGTGATGTTCCATCTGTACCGTGCTGAACAATTCGGCGCGCAACGGCAGTTCGTCGTCATTGCTGCTGCGGCCACCGCCCTGGATCAAGGCGTGTTTGAAGTTCAAGAGGGAAGTAAGGAAGGCAGATCGGATGACTTTCAATTCGGGCGTCTCTTTCTGTCAGCCAGGCCGCCGGCGGCGCGACCCGCAATCGCCACGAGTGGGCCGCGGACGGCACCGATGCGGAATCGAGTCCAGGGGCGAAGTGGTGGCGTGGAGCGGGCAGGCGGGCAGCCTGAGTCAAGCATTGATCGGTAGCACACCAGCTTGCCATGGCACTGCGGCAGCTGGTTTTTCACCTGTGAAATGCTAATGTGAGAGAGTCAATATTGCGGTACGGTAGCGCACTTAAGCGATTTCGCAAGCGTGCGATCCAGGCATGTGATGGTACTCGCCTTCAACACTGAAAGCAGATTTCGATAGGCGCTCAGTCTTTCTTTTCCCGAAACTCGACGTCGATCACGCTCGGGTCGATGCGTTTTGCCGTGGTGTTCTCGCGCTCGGTCAGGTCGGGCCTGACCACCATCGACTTCACGCGTTTGACCAGCGTCTGCCGCATCCAGCGGAAGGTGACCAGAAACACCACCGCGAGACCGAGAAACACGACAGGAACCATCTCGCGTTGCTGGACATGCAATGTCAGGCAGGCCGCCAGCAAGGCGAGCACGACTGGCAGCCGGGCACGTTTCGGCAGCAAGCCGACGGTTTGCAATTTGCCCTCGCGCACTTTCGGCAACCTGAAGAACAGGATGCCGAGCAACAGGCCGGCCACGAAATGACCGGTGCCCAGGTAGTCGGCAATCATTCCGATCACCAGGTAGCCGGCGTAGGTACTGGTGCCGGCCAGCGCCACCAGCGCCAGCAGGAGCGCCGCGAGGGCAAGCCTTGGCGTGCGCATTACGATGTTGACGAGTACGGCTAGGATGGAATTGCTCCTGAAAGGTGTGGCGTGGCGGAAGCGTGCGACGGTATCGGCGCGACACGGAACGGCCGGCATACATTGCGATTCTAGCGTCGATTCAGTCGTGCCGGATCAACTGCCCATGGCACGGGTGCCGACGACGACTCGCGCGTTGCCGGTCGGGACCGCTTTGCCTGCCAAAACCTGGACGACAATGAAAAAGGCGCACTCGCGTGCGCCCCATGGTCGGTCTGCAATGGATCCTTTTGCGACGATTACTGACCGGCGCGTTGCATCAGGAAAGCCGTCAGCAATGGTACCGGCCGGCCGGTGGCACCTTTGGCTGCGCCGCTTTTCCAGGCAGTGCCGGCGATGTCCAGGTGCGCCCAGGTGTACTTGCGGGTGTAGCGCTCGAGGAAGCAGGCTGCCGTGATGCTGCCGCCGCCCGGCGTGCCGATGTTGGCCATGTCGGCAAAATTCGACTTCAGCTGCTCGTTGTAGGCTTCGCCCAGCGGCATGCGCCATGCCGTGTCGCCGGTGCTCTTTCCGGCGGCCAGCAAGTCGTTGGCCAGCGTGTCGTGATCGGCGTCGTCACGGGTAAACAGCCCCGTGTTGTGATTGCCCAGCGCGACCACGCAAGCGCCCGTCAAGGTGGCGATGTCGACGACGACGGCTGGCTTGAAGCGTTCGACATAGGTCAGCGCGTCGCACAGGATCAGGCGGCCTTCGGCATCCGTGTTCAGGATTTCGATGGTCTGACCCGACATCGAGGTGACGATGTCGCCGGGACGCGTCGCGCTGCCGGACGGCATGTTCTCGCAGGTCGGGATGACACCGATGACGTTGAGCTTCAGTTTCATCTCGGCGATCGCACGGAAGGTGCCCAGCACTGACGCTGCGCCGCACATGTCGTACTTCATTTCATCCATGCCGGCGCCCGGCTTCAACGAAATGCCGCCGGTATCGAAGGTGATGCCTTTGCCGACCAGGACCGTCGGCGCATCCTTCGCCTTGCCGCCCATGTGCTTCAGGACGATGAATTTCGGCGGCTCGACGCTGCCGTTAGTCACCGACAGGAAGCTGCCCATCTTCAGCGCCTCGAGTTGCTTGCGGTCGAGGACTTCGACGCCCAGCTTGAATTCGCGCGCCAGTTCCTTGGCGGTTTTCGCAAGATAGGTCGGTGTGCAGATGTTCGGTGGCAGATTGCCCAGATCCTTGGTCAGCGCCATGCCGTTGGCCACTGCCTGTGCCTGCGCGACTGCCGCCTTGCCGGCGTCGTGTGCGGCGGCCGGCAGCGCAATGGTCAATTTCTTGACGCCGTGGACGCTGTCGTCCTTCTGACTTTTCAGGCCATCGCTGCGATAGGCGCCGTCGCGCGCCGCCATCACGGCGCAGCGCACCATCCATGCCGCATCGCGGCCGACGATGGTATCGGTCGGCAGTGCCAGCACTGCATCGGCAGCGCCAAGGCTTGCCAATACGCGTACCACGGCATGCACGGCGCTGCTAAAATCCTTTTCCGTGACTTGCTCGTTCTTGCCCAGTCCGACCAGCAGGATCCGCTCGGCGGTGACGCCGTCGATCTTGCGCAGCAGCAGGGTGCTGCCAGGCTTGCCGGTCAGGTCGCCCGACTTCAACACGGCGCTGATGACGCCCTTGATGTCGAGTTGCTGCGCGGCTGGCGACAGCTTCTTGTTTTCGTAGACGCCGACTGCGATACAGCCGGTTTTGACAGCAAGGATGGTAGTCTTTGCGTCGAATGTTTTTATGCTAAAGTCCATTAGTCTCTCCGTTATCCAAACGCAATTATAAGCTTCTAATGATCTTTCAGCGCGCGCTACGTCGCGAATTGCTCAGTACCGCCGGCGCCGTTTTCACTGCATTGTTCACGATTACCATCACGGTCATGCTGATCCGCATTCTGGGTCAGGCGGCCGGCGGCAAGGTAGCGTCGCAGGATGTGATCCAACTCATCGGTTTTGCCGCACTGACGATTCTCCCCGTCCTCCTCATCAACACCGGCTTCATTTCCGTGCTGCTGGTGGTCACCCGCAGCTATCAGGATTCGGAGATGGTGGTCTGGTTCACGGCCGGTCTGAGCCTGTCGCGCTGGATCCGTCCGGTGCTGACCTTCGGCGCGCCGCTGGTGTTGCTGACGGCCTTGCTCAGTTTTGTCGTCACGCCCTGGGCCCACAAGCAGAGCGCCGAATTCCGCGAGCGCTTCGAAAAGCGCGAAGACATCGCCAAGGTTTCACCTGGCAAATTCCAGGAGTCGGCCAGTTCCGACCGCGTGTTCTTTGTCGAAGGTGTCTCGGGTGACGCCAGCCGCGTCAAGAACGTGTTCGTCAACACGATCAAGAACGGCCGCGCCAGCGTGGTCGTGGCCAAGGAAGGCAAAATGGAATTCAACGCCGCCGGCGACAAGTTCCTGGTGCTGTCCAAGGGCCGCCGCTACGAAGGTGTGCCGAACCAGTCGGATTTCCAGATGATGGAGTTCGAACGTTACGGCGTCCTGGTCAGCCGTCAGGCGCAAGCAGTGGTCGGCGAGAAATCGGCGCGCACCCTGCCACTGATGCAGCTGATCGACACACCGACCGGACCGAATCGCGGCGAGCTGCTGTGGCGCTGCGCACTGCCGTTGATGAGCCTGTTGCTGCTGATGGCGGCGATTCCGTTGGGCTTCGTCAATCCGCGTGGCGGACGTTCGTCCAACGTCTTGATTGCCCTGATCCTCTACGTCACCTACAGCAACATGATCAGCGTATTCCAGGCCGGCGTGGTGCAGGGTCGGATGGCGTTTGTGCTGGCGTGGTGGCCGATGCATCTGGCGGCGATCCTGGCGATCGTGTTCATGTTTTCCTGGCGTTTGAAAATGAACAGCGCCTACCATCCGCTGGCGCTGTGGGCCGCCGTCAAGCGCGCGCTTTTTTTCCGGAAAGCCGCATGAGCCAACCTGCCGACCAGATGCGACATGTGAAGAAGCACGTTGGGAAGCGCGCATGAGAACCTTCGAATGAGATTCATGAGCGTCCTGCAAAAATATTTTGCCCGCGAGATCGTGCGCTCGGTGTTGTTCGTGCTGATCGCCTTTCTGGCGCTGTTCGCGTTTTTCGACTTGATCAACGAGCTGCCGAACGTTGGGCGCGGGGGTTATCGCCTGCAGCACGCATTTTTATTCGTGCTGCTGGGGATGCCGGGCTACACCTACGAGCTGATGCCGATTGCGGCGCTGATCGGCACCATCTACGCACTGTCCCAGTTCGCCGCCCGTTCCGAATTCACCATCATGCGCGTCTCCAGCATGTCGACCGTGATGGTCGGCTGGATGCTGGCCAGGATCGGCATCCTCTTCATGGTCATGACCTTCGTCTTCGGCGAATTCATTTCACCGGTGACGACCGGCATCGCACAGCGTCTGAAGCTGCAGGCGCAGGGCGCCATGCTGTCGCAGGAATTCCGCTCCGGCCTGTGGGCCAAGGATGTGATCCGCGAAAAGGGACTCGAGGGCGACGTGATCGGTTCACGGTTCGTGAATGCACGCGAGATGCGCCCGGACGGCAAGCTGGTCGACGTCAAGCTCTACGAATTCGATCGTGAATTCCGCCTCACTGCCATGCTGACTGCAGCCCAGGCAGACTATCGCGGCGCCAATCGCTGGAACCTGGTCAAAGTCTCGGAAACCCGCTTTGCCAACGGCGCCACCGGCAGCGCCGTGTCGATCCAGGAGTTTTCCGAGGCGATCGCCACCGCTACCTACGCCCAGCGCGACCTTGTATCGGAAATCACGCCGGAGATCCTGTCGGTGCTCTTTGCCGACCCGGACCGCATGTCGGCGGTCGACCTGCGCGCCTACACCCGTCATCTTTCAGAAAACAACCAGCACACGGAGCGCTACGAAATCGCCTTCTGGAAAAAGGTCATTTACCCGTTCGCGGTCTTCGTGATGATGGCACTGGCGCTGCCGTTCGCATATCTGCAAACGCGCGCCGGTGGCGTCAGTCTGAAGATTTTCATCGGCATCATGATCGGTGTCAGCTTCCAGTTGTTGAACAGCCTGTTCTCGCATCTGGGTCTGTTGAACACCTGGCCGGCGTTCGCCACGGCGATCGCGCCGAGCGCGTTCTTCCTGATTCTGGCCATCATGGCGCTGCGATGGGTGGAGCGACATTGAGCCTCCAATCGAATTCCATGTGACTGTCGAGCAGCGTGAAAAGGATTTCGCCATCCATCCTTCCAGCCGACGTCCATACCTACCCCTACCATTCATCTGACGCCGGAGCCCGCATGACCAGTACCGCCTTGATCCTGTTTGCCCACGGTGCACGCGACCCGCGCTGGGCCGGCCCGTTCGAACGCCTGCAGCAGATCGCGCAGGCGCAGTTGCCGGACGTCGCGGTGCGGCTGGCGTTCCTGGAATTGATGAACCCGCGCCTGCCGGAAATCGTTGCCGAACTGGTCGGTGCCGGTTGTACCCAAGTGACGGTAGTACCGGTATTCCTTGGGCAGGGTGGCCATGTGCTGAGAGACCTTCCGTTGATAGTCGAACAGCTGCATGCCGAGCATCCGCAACTGCAGGTAAAAGTGGCGGAAGCCGTCGGTGAAAACCCGCAGGTCCTTGGCGCCATCGCCAGCTATTGCATTGGAACGGTCGATCTTGCTGCCAGCTGAGACTGATCAGATGCTTGCTGCGCATTCGGGTGCCGCACAGCGGGTGCCACATCGCGATTTGAAAGCGGCACTGATTGGTTTGTGCTTCGTTTTTTTGTTGAGCCCTTTTACTGGGAGTGCCCAGGGCCTGTTGCCGGCGCCGCCCAATCTTGTCACGATCACTGATCGACTGATTACCGCCGGTCAGCCGTCAGCGGCGTGGCTGGAGACGCTAGGCCAGCGCGGGATCGAGAGTGTGATCTATCTGGCGCCGCTGTCGGTAGGCGACGCGGTGCCGGAAGAACCACAGATCCTGGCCCGCCAGGGCATCGAATTCGTCCACATACCGATCACCTTCAATCAACCGACCGGCGCCGATTTCGACCGCTTCAGTTCCGCCATGACGGCAATGCAGGGCAAGAAAGTGCTTGTGCATTGCCAGGTCAACATGCGGGCGTCATCGATGGTGTTCTTGTACCGGGCGATCGTGCTGAAGGAAGACCCGCAAACGGCATTCGAGGCGGTCGGCAAGGTGTGGGTGCCGAATGGCGTGTGGCAGCGCTTCATTAATGCGCAGCTCAAGCGACACGCAATCGTGTTCGATCCACTATGACTTCGGACTTGTCGCTCAGCTGATCTGCTGGCGTAACAGTGTCACGTCTACTGGCAGCGAGATTTTGTCGGACTCCGCCTCGAGGCGGCTGTGGGCGATACGCTGTTGCAGAGCCGCACCAATCATCACCAGAACCGGCCCGCTGCACACACTCAAGCCATGTTCCATGTCGGACAGTTGAATGCGCAGGATTTTCTCATCCGGCCGGCTGCAGTTTTCCACCACCACCACTGGCGTGTCTGCGGAATGCCCGGCCGCCAGCAGGCGCCGGGCAGTGTTGACGGCTTCACGCCCACCCATGTACTGCACCAGGGTATCGGCACTCGGCAACAGCGTTGCATCGGGTTCGTTCGGATCGGTGCTGGACGTAAAAAACACCACGCTGCGCGAGACGCCGCGCTTGGTCAGGGGTTGACCGCTGGCGGCTGCGGCGGCCAGGGCAGTGGTGATGCCGGGGACGATCTCGACCGAGATGCCGGCGGCTTCCAAGGCGCGCAATTCTTCGTCGGCGCGACCGAACAGCATCGGGTCGCCGCCTTTGAGTCGCACCACCCGCGCATATTTTTTCGCACAATCGACCAACTGCTTGTTGATGAAAGCTTGCGCGGTCGAGAGCTTACCGCAGCGTTTGCCGACGCCGATCTTGATCGCTTGCGGGCACAGGGCCAGCATGTCTTCCGTCACCAACGCGTCATGCAGCACCACATCGGCTTCGGCCAGCAATCGCGCACCGCGTACCGTGATCAGATCGGCTGCGCCAGGCCCTGCGCCGATCAGCCATACGCGCCCCAAGGGGGTGTCCGTCGAAGGGGAAGCAGGGTGCTGGCTCATGGAGATCCGGTCGCTTGAAAACTACAAGGTGATCATGCCAGCCGCCACCGTCTGGTGACTGACTTCATCGATCAGGATGAAGGAGCCGGTAGAACGGATGGCGGCATAACTGTCTGCTGCCAACGGCTGTTGCACGGTCAGCGTGATGCTGGCGACGTCGTTCAATTGCAGGCCGGTGGCAGGACGTTTTTCCTGGGTGTTGATGTCCAGGAGCGTGTCGACTTTCGTGACGCGGGCGCTGACTTGGCGCGTGGTGTGCTTCAACCAATACTTGCGGCGCAGGTCGAGGGGTTCTTCCGACAGCCAGCAGACATCGGCGGTGACGGTCTTCAGAATCGTGGCCGGATGATCGGCCGCCACCAGCATGTCGCCGCGTGAAATGTCCAGGTGCTGGTCCAGCAGGATCGTCACCGACTGGCCGACCACTGCCGACTCATGCGAGCCTTCCAGTGTCACGATGTCCTTGACGGTCGCCGACAGGCCGCTCGGCTGCACCAGCAGGCGGTCGCCCTTGCGTACGCTACCGGCTTCGATACGACCCATGTAGCCGCGAAAATCCTTGGCTTCATGGCCATTGTGACGCGCCACTAGCTGTACCGGAAAGCGCAGCGGATCGTCATGCGCTTCGTCGTAGACCGAGAGCGACTCCAGCATCTCGATCAGGGTCGGGCCGGTGTACCACGGCATGCGGTCGGTGGCGGTCACCACGTTGTCGCCAGCTAGAGCTGAGAGTGGAATCGGGCGGATGTCCTTCAGGCCGAGCGTTTTTGCGAAAGCCGCATAGGCGCCGACGATGCGGTCGTACACGGTCTGGTCATAGTTCACCAGGTCCATCTTGTTGACCGCCACGATCACATGCTCGATTTGCAGCAGGTGGGCGATGGTGGAATGGCGCTTGGTCTGGATCAGCAACTCGACGCTGCCATCCTCGCCCAGCTTGACCTTGGAAACGTCGATCAAAATGATCACCGCATCGGCCGTCGACGCGCCAGTCACCATGTTGCGGGTGTATTGCTCGTGCCCGGGCGTGTCGGCGATGATGAACTTGCGCTTGGGCGTGGCGAAGTAACGATACGCCACGTCGATGGTGATGCCTTGTTCGCGCTCGGCTTCCAGACCGTCGGTCAGCAGCGACAGGTCGATCGTGTCACCCACCGTGCGCTTGTGCTTGGCGCGCGACATGGCGTCGAGCTGGTCGGCAAAAATGCCCTTGCTGTCGAACAGCAGGCGGCCGATCAAGGTGCTTTTGCCATCATCGACGGAGCCGGCGGTAATGAAGCGCAGCAGGCCGCGCTCGATACCGGCAGCAATGTTGCCCTGCTTTGGTGCAATCAGACCGTTCTGCCCGGTCGTGGGCGTGTTCATAGGCGTATTCAACACGGCAGCGTTCATCAAAAGTACCCTTCTTTCTTGCGCTTTTCCATCGAGGCTTCCGAGGTCTGGTCATCCATGCGGGTGGCACCGCGCTCGGTGATCTGTGTGATGGCTGTCTCGGCAATGATTGCATCAACCGTGCCAGCATCGGATGCGACCGGGCAGGTGCAGGAAATGTCGCCGACGGTGCGAAAACGCACGGTCATGGTTTCGACGGTTTCACCGGCCTTGGCCGGCGTCAGGTCGGTCAGCGGCACCAGCAAGCCGTTGCGTGGAATGACCTGGCGTTGGTGGGCAAAGTAAATCGGCGGCAGGGCCAGCTTTTCCCGGGCGATGTATTGCCAGACGTCGAGTTCGGTCCAGTTCGAGATCGGAAAGACGCGCATGTTTTCACCCGGATGCACGCGGGTGTTGTACAGGTCCCAGAGCTCGGGGCGTTGCGCCTTCGGATTCCATTGGCCGAAATCGTCGCGGAAGGAAAAGATGCGTTCCTTGGCGCGCGCTTTTTCTTCATCGCGACGGGCGCCGCCGATGCAGGCGTCGAACTTGTGTTCGGCAATCGTCTCCAGCAAGGTGACGGCTTGCGCGGCGTTGCGCGAATCGGTCAGCGGGTTGCGCAGACGGACGGTGCCGCGCCTGATCGAATCTTCGACCGAGCCGACTATCAGGCGCTCACCGAGCTCGGCCACTCGTTGATCGCGGAAGGTGATGACTTCGGCAAAATTGTGACCGGTATCGATGTGCACCAGTGGGAACGGGAAAGCGCCTGGCCGGAAGGCTTTTTCGGCGATCCGCAACAAGACAACGGAATCCTTGCCGCCCGAAAAAAGCAAAGCCGGATTGGCGCACTCCGCCGCCACTTCACGCATGATGTGGATGGCTTCGGATTCCAGCCAATCCAGATGACGCTCATTGATGTGGACTTGATTTGCCACGTTCAGCAGGGGTTGTTCTACGGCTGTGTTCATGATTTGGCTAACTAAAATTGTTGGGGTGCCGTCTCGGAATCGACCACCGGATCCGGCGCGGTGGGGGGCGCCGCGGACTTGATCCGGATGAGCTTGCCATCGACGACGTGCAAGCCGCATTCCTTCGATTCCGGATTTTCCCACCACCAGCGGCCGGCCCGTACGTCTTCGCCGGGTTCGATGGCACGGGTGCACGGCTCGCAACCGATCGAGGGAAAGCCCTTGTCGTGCAGCGGGTTGTACGGCACGTTGTTGGCGCGGATGTAATCCCAGACATCGGTCTCGGACCAGTCGGCCAGCGGATTGAATTTCACCAGGCCGTGGGCCTCGTCCCGCTCCTGCACGTCGAGCCCGGCGCGGGTGGTCGCTTGCGCCCGGCGCTGGCCGGTGACCCAGGCCTTGTTGCCGGCCAGGGCGCGCGTCAACGGCTCGACCTTGCGGATACGGCAGCATTCGCGGCGCAATTCGACGCTTTCGTAGAAAGCATTCAAGCCGTGGCCATTGACATACACGGCCACAGCAGCCGGTTCCGGACGATACGGCGTCACGTCATAATGATAAATCTCGCGGATGCGGTCCAGCATGCCCAGTGTCTCCGCATGCAGGCGCCCGGTCTCCAGCGTAAATATACGGATCGGCAGGCGGGCGCGCAGGATCAGGTCGGTCAGCACCATGTCTTCGGCCGCCAGGCTCGAGGCAAATACCGCCGGGCTGAAGTCCGCAGCAATGCGCGCCAGCGTGGCGTTGGTGGCGGCGACGAGTTCCGTCAGGGCCGCTGGCGTAACGACGGCATTCATGCCGGCGCCACCGGACGGGCAACGCGCTTGAACAACGGCGTCTTCTGGTCCCACGACGTCTGATACGTTTCCGAAAAATCGGTCAAGCCTTTCAGCGCATCCTGGATATTGCGGTCCTCGCGCGTGGCGAACGCATCGAAGCCAACCCGCGACATGTAAAACAACTGGTCACGCAGCACGTCGCCGATGGCGCGCAGCTCGCCCTGATAACCGAGTCGCGCACGCAGGTTATAGGCAATCGAGTACCCGCGCCCATCGCTGAATTTCGGGAAGTCGACCGCCACCACAGAAAAGCGCGCCAGATCATCCTTCAGGCTTTCCGGCCGCGTATCGCTGGGCAACCAGACGCCGAGTTCGACGCGACTCTCCAGCATGGCGCGCTGCGCCAGCCACACGGCCAGCGGCACGATCACGCGACCGGCAGGCACTGCGACGGTGGCAGCGTCGTCGCCTTCGGCCAGGCGCAGCACGGTCCAGTCGTCGCTCACGATTGCGCGGTGTTTGATGATGTCACGCATATGCATCCTCTCCTGCGACGTGCTTGTTCTTGATCGGCGTGGCATAGACATGTTCCTTGAACGGCGCCACACCCAGGCGCTGCACGGTCTCGATGAATGGTTCGTCCTCGAAGCGGTCGCGCACGTACACCTGCAACAGGCGCTCGATCACGGTCGGCATTTGATACGCCGAAAACGACGGTCCGATGATCTTGCCGATCGCACTGTGGTTGCCCTGGGCGCCACCAAGCGACACCTGGTACCACTCGGAGCCATCCTTGTCGACGCCGAGGATACCGATGTTGCCGACGTGATGATGACCGCAGGCGTTGATGCAACCGGAGATGTTCAATTCGATTTCGCCGATGTCATGCTGGAAATCCAGGTTGTCGAACTTCGCAGCGATCGCTGCAGCGATCGGGATCGACTTGGCATTGGCCAGCGAGCAGAAATCGCCGCCCGGGCAGCAGATGATGTCGGTCAGCAGGCCGATGTTGGGCGTGGCCAGGCCATGTGCCTTGGCTTCCTTGAAGAGCGCCGGCAGGTCGGCTTGCCGCACGTCGGCCAGCACCAGGTTCTGTTCGTGCGTGACGCGGATCTCGCCGAAGGCAAAACGATCTGCCAGGTCGGCCACGAAATCCATCTGGTCGGCCGTTGCATCGCCCGGCGGCACGCCAGTCTTTTTCAGCGACAGCAGGACGATTGCATACCCTGGAATCTTGTGCGGCTTGACGTTGCGGCGGGTCCAGTTGGCGAAGGCCTTGTCGGTGGTCTTCAAGGCTTCGACATCGGCATCGTCACCGGCGAATTTTTGGTACGCAGGATCAGTGAAGTACGACGCAACGCGGGCAAATTCATCATCGGTCAGCGTGCTCGGGCCATCCTTCAGGTCGACCCATTCGGCTTCGACCTGGCGGCGGAATTCCTCGATGCCGATCGCCTTGACCAGGATCTTGATGCGCGCCTTGTAGATATTGTCGCGCCGGCCGTACTGGTTATAGACGCGCATGATCGCTTCCGTATAAGTCAGCATGTGCTGCCACGGCAGGAAGTCGCAGATCACGCTGCCCAGGATCGGCGTGCGACCCATGCCGCCGCCGACCATCACGCGCAAGCCGATCTCGCCGGCTTCGTTCTTGAGTACCGTGAAGCCGATGTCGTGCACGGCTGTCGCAGCGCGGTCTTCGACGGCGCCGTTGTAGGCCAGCTTGAACTTGCGCGGCAGGTAAGCGAACTCGGGATGGAAGGTGCTCCACTGGCGCATGATTTCGGCATACGGGCGCGGGTCGATCAATTCATCCGCCGCCACGCCGCAGAATTCATCGGACGTGATGTTGCGAATGCAGTTGCCGGAAGTCTGGATCGCGTGCATCTCGACCGACGCCAGGTCCGCCAGGATCTGCGGCGTGTCTTCCAGGTTGATCCAGTTGTATTGAATGTTCTGGCGGGTGGTGAAGTGGCCGTAGCCGCGATCGTACTTGCGGGCGATGCTGGCGAACATGCGCATCTGGGCCGACGACAGCAGGCCATAAGGCACGGCCACGCGCAACATGTAGGCATGGCGCTGCAGATACAGGCCGTTCTGCAGGCGAAGCGGGCGGAATTCGTCTTCCGCCAGTTCATCGGCAATGCGCCGGCGCACCTGATCGGCGTATTGGGCGATGCGTTCCTTGACTATCTGGTGGTCGTATTGATCGTAGCGATACATCGATGAAGTCCTTAAAAAACCAGTTTCACGGCAACCGTGGTGAGTGTCAGCGCCAACAGGCCGCGCAAGAATTTTTCCGGCACCTTACGGGCGGCGAGCGAGCCGATGGTGATGCCGGGCAGCGAGCCGATCAGCAGAGTGCCCAGCAACTCCCAGTTGATGGAGCCGAGCCACCAGTGGCCGAAAGCGGCGATTGCCGTCAGTGGCACTGCATAGGCAATGTCGGTGCCGGCAATTTCTGCCGGCGCAAGCTTAGGGTACAACAGGACCAGCAGCGTTGCACCGACCGCACCGGCGCCTATCGACGATACCGTCACCAATGTACCGAGCACGGCACCGGCGGCGATCGTCGCAATCACCAAGGGCGTACCGGACAGATGCTTTTCGGGATGACGACTGAGCCAGTACTGCATGCGGCTGCGAAAAAGCAGGGCAACAACGGTCAGCGCAACCGAGCCGGCGATCGAATACCGGATGATCTGGCCGATTTCAGGGTTTAAGGTGCCGAAATGCTTCAAGGCCAGCGTCGTGATGATCGCGGCCGGCAGCGCGCCCAGGCACAGGCGCCGCACGATATCCCAGTGCACCGTACCGCGATAGCGATGCGCCAAGGTTCCTGCCACCTTGGTCACCGAGGCAAAGGCCAGGTCGGTACCCACGGCCACGCCAGGCACGACATTGAAGACCAGCGTCAATAGCGGCGTCATCAGCGAGCCGCCGCCGACCCCGGTCAGACCGACCAGGATCCCAACGCCAAAGCCGCAAACTATGTAAGAAAGAGTCATGAGTCCCCACGCAAACGAGGATGAATAGTAATAAACTTATGGCTTATTCCAAACTACAGACAATCTATTTGCTTATATACGGTTTTGGCATATAGAAGATCGGTAAAAAAACACTGAAAACGTAGGAATATTGCAAAGGTCTGCGCCCAGGGGCATGGTCCGCTGCAGCGTTCCATGCATCACCGGAAAACGTCATGAACCTGCATCAACTACGCTTCGTGCGCGAAGCGGTCCGCCAGAACTTCAACCTGACCGAAGCCGCCAAGGCGCTGTTCACCTCGCAGCCAGGCGTTTCCAAGGCCATCATCGAACTCGAGGAAGAACTCGGCATCGACATCTTCACGCGCCACGGCAAGCGGGTGCGCGGCCTGACCGAGCCGGGGCGGGCGGTCTTGAAGGCGGTCGAAGTCATCATGCAGGAAATCGACAGCCTCAAAAGCATTGGCCGCGAATTCGCTGCCCAGGACAGCGGCAGCTTCACGATAGCCACGACGCACACCCAGGCGCGCTATGCGCTGCCGCTGGTGGTGCAGGCCTTTACCCAGCGCTTCCCGAAGGTGCGGCTGTCGCTGTTGCAGGGCAATCCTAAGCAGGTCGCCGAAATGGTCCTGCGCGACCAGGCCGATCTGGCCATCGCCACCGAATCGATCGCCGCCATCGACGGCTTGATCACGGTGCCGTGCTATCAGTGGGAACACGTGGTGGTGGTGCCGCACGAGCATCCGCTGACCCGGTCGAAACTGTTGACGCTGGAAGAAATCGCCGCCTATCCGTTGATCACCTATGATGCGGCCTTTGCCGGGCGCAGCAAGATCGATCACGCATTTTCGTTGCGCGGCCTGGAACCGGACGTGCTGCTGGAAGCCATCGACGCCGATGTCATCAAGACCTATGTCGAACTCGGCCTGGGCGTGGGCATCATTGCCGGCATGGCCTTCGATGCCGAGCGCGACAAGACGCTGCGTTCGCTGCCGGTGGGCCATCTGTTCGGCACCAACGTCTCGCGCGTGGCGATCAAGCAGGGCGCCTACCTGCGCAGCTATGTTTACACCTTCATCGAACTGATGACACCGACCCTGAACCGCAAGCTGATCGAGCAACTCATGAGCGGTGAAAAAGAAACTTACGAGAGATAGACATGACCGTCCAGACCGACATGCAGGCGTATTACGCACAGCGCGCCGCCAGCTATGAAGAAATCTAT
>JAYUWF010000030.1:0-7675 GCA_043753685.1 Herminiimonas sp. | reverse complement strand
CTTTCGTTCGAGCTGGCCGACAGCACGCTCGGTGGTCAGCCATTGCGCGGCGCCGGCAAGGCAAGGCTGCAGGCCGACCGGATCGACATTCCTGAATTCCTGCTGGTGGCCGGCGCCAACCGGATCGACATCCACGGCGCCCTGGCGGAAAAAACATCGCGCCTCGAATTCAAGCTCGATGCGCCGCAGCTGGCACAACTCGGCCCGGCCTTCGCCGGCGCGGCGACCGCCTCCGGCACGGTCGAAGGCACGGTGGCGCTGGCGCGGGTCCAGGCGCGCTGGCAGATCGACCAGCTGCGCGCACCAGGCGGCCTGCAAATCGCGGCCACCAGCGGCCAGGCAGAGCTTGCCCTCGACCGCCGCCAGCCCTGGATGATCGGCCAGGCCAGCATCGATGCGAGCGGCCGCGCAATCAGCGCCGGCAGCAGCAAACTGGGCAGCGCCACCGTGCGCCTGAAACTGGCGCCGCAACCGCAGGCGCCGCTGCTGATGGAAGCGCATGCCGACGGCGTCGTCGCTCCCGGGATTGCCTCGGCCAGCATCGATCTCGCCGCGCGCGGCACGACGGCAGCGCATGCCATCGAGCTATCGCTGAGCGAACCCGGCCAGCGCTGGCAACTGGGCGCCAACGGCGGTCTGGCAAATCTTCAATCCGCGCCGCTATGGCGCGGCCGAATCGACAGGCTCGACGCCAGCGGCCGCTGGAACGCAAAACTGGTTGAACCGGCCGCCCTGGAAGCGTCGGCGCAGCGGGTGCAACTCGAACACTTTTCGCTGGATGCCGACACGGCAGTGGTCCGCATCGCACGGTTCAAGCGCGATGCGGCTGGCGTGACCAGCAGCGGCCATGTGGAACGCCTGCAGGTGGCGCCGCTGTTGCGCTTCGCTGGCGACCTCCCGGCGTTCACCACGGACCTGCAATTGCGCGCCGACTGGAACCTGCAGGTCGGCGCGCAAGTCATCGGCACCGTCGACATCCAGCGCGAGCGCGGGGACATCGTCATGCAGGGCGCCGCTGCGGTGGCGCTGGGTCTGCAAACCCTGCGCGCGCAAGCCGCGGCCACCGCCGGCGGTGTAAAGATGCAGCTGCAGGCCGCCGGCCGCCAGCTCGGGCAACTCGATCTGGACGCCCGCACGGTGCTGCAGAAAACCGCCAGCGGCTTTGCGGTGGCAACCGGCGCGCCGCTCACGGGCCGGCTGAGTTTCGACAGTGCTTCACTGGCATGGGTTGGCCCGCTGATCTCGCCCACCACCGTCACCGCCGGCCAATTGCAGACTGCCTTGACGATTGCCGGCACGCTTGGGGCGCCTCAACTGGCCGGCAAGGTCAGCGGCAGCAATCTGCGCATCCTGCTGACCGACCTTGGCCTGGACCTGCATCACGGCGTGCTGGAGAGCGACTTCGGCGGCGATCAGCTGACGATTCATAAATTGTCTTTCGGCCCGCCGCCCGGGCCATTCGGACAGGTCGTGCTGACCGGCCCGATCGGTTTTGCCAACGGTCAGCCGAACGCCAAACTGGCGATCAGCGCCAACCACTTCGTGATGTTCGACCGGGTCGACCGGCGCCTGATCGTCAGCGGCGACAGCACGCTCACCCTGGCGCAGGGAAAAGCGATCGTGACCGGCAAGTTCAAGGCCGACCGCGGCGACTTCGATATCGGCCGCCCGGACCGGCCCAGCCTGTCGTCGGATGTGGTGGTGGGCAAGCGCGAAGAAGCCGGCGCCGCAAGCCGCAGCCTGACGCTCGACGTCGGCATCAATCTGGGCGAAGGGATCACCGTGCATGGGCGCGGCCTGGATGCGCAATTGAGCGGCGATCTGCGTTTCACCAGCAGCACGGCGGAAGGCTTGCGCGGGCGCGGCACGCTTCGGGTCGACAAAGGCAGCTTCACGGCGTATGGCAGGGCTTTGGCGATCGAGCAGGGTGTGCTGCGTTTCGACGGCGCTGTCAACAATCCGGCGCTCGATATCCTGGCCATGCGGCGCGGCACCACCATCGAAGCGGGCGTCTCGGTGCGCGGCGCGGTGCTGGCGCCACGCATCGCACTGGTGTCGGAGCCGACCGTGCCGGATGCGGAAAAATTGTCCTGGCTGGTGCTCGGACGCGGACTCGATGCGGTGGCTGGCGGCGAGCTGGGCACCTTGCAGAGCGCGGCTGCTTCGCTGCTGTCCCAGGGTGCGGCCAGCGGCGTGCAATCGCATATCGCCACCGCCTTCGGCCTGGACGACTTCAAGCTCGGCAACAATCCGGACAACCTGCAGCAACGCATCGTCACGCTCGGCAAGCAGATTTCGTCGCGCCTGTACGTCAGCTACGAGCAGGGATTGCAGACTGCCAGCAGCGTCGTGCACCTGCGCTACACGTTGTCGAAGAAACTGTCGATCGAGGCAGAGGCAGGTGCCCGCAGCGCACTGTCGCTGTTCTATAACGTGACCTTCGATTGACCGGACCAGAGACAGGCGTTACTTCATCGTTACTTCAGCGTTACTTCAGCGTTAATTCAGCGTTAATTCAGCAGCATGTCGTTGCTGACTCACAGAGGTTGACGCTGCGTCGACGTTGGGCAAACCTTCGTGCGAACGTGTCGGGCGAACTTCAACCGCCGCGCGGTCGTCAGACAGCTTCATGTTCAAATTCAGAAACGCTCCAAGCGATGTTTTTTCAACCCATCACGAATTGACCGTTCCAATGCCATGACACAGACCGGACCGAGCATCAACGACCTCACTACTCACGCACCGATCACCTTCGTGCCGCTGCCGCTGGCCCTGCGCGTGCGCACCGCGCTGATCCGCTCGGTGACGGAGTGGCTCGGCCAGCGCTGCGCGAGCAAGGGCGCGGCGCTGGCCTTCTACACGCTGTTTTCCATGGCGCCGATCCTGGTGCTGGTGATTGCCATCGTCGGCGCCGTTTTTGGCATGGAGGCCGCGCGCGGCGAAATCTTCATTCAGCTAAAGGGCCTGGTCGGAGACCTGGGTGCGCAGGCGATCCAGACCATGGTCGCCAGTGCGCGCGACCCTGAAGCGGGCCGGCTGGCAACCTGGATCGCGGGTGGCTTGCTTCTGCTCGGCGCAACCACCGTGTTTTCGGAACTCAAGGACAGCCTGGATGAAATCTGGGGCGTGCCGAAGTCGAACAAATCCGGCTTGATCACCCTGTTGCGGGTGCGGTTGCTGGCGTTCGGCATCGTCCTGGTGCTGGCCTTCCTGTTGCTGGTCTCGCTGGTCGTCAGCGCCGGCCTGGCGGTGCTGGAACGTTTCTGGGGCAGCCTCTGGTCAGGCGCGTGGCTGATCCTGCAGCCGTTGGCGAGCCTGATTTCCTTTGCAGTGATCGCCTGTCTCTTTGCCATCATCTACAAGATGCTCCCCAGCATCCGATTGTCCTGGCGCGACGTGTGGATCGGCGCGCTCGGCACCGCCGGTCTGTTCACGCTGGGGAAATATCTGATCGGCGTCTACCTCGGCAACAGCGGCGTGGCAGACAGTTATGGCGCTGCCGGCTCGATCGTGGCGCTGCTGCTGTGGGTGTATTACTCGGCGCAGATCTTCTTCCTGGGGGCGCAGTTCACGCGCCAGTACGCGCTCTGGTTCGGCAGTCTGCGCGATTCCGAGGCCGGCCGCAAAGCCACCGCCGAGCTGGCGCCGCTGGTCGAGCAAGGTTAGAAAGCATCAAGCTCGGAAGCTCGCGCAACGCGTCGATTTCCGTTGCCAGAAAAGGAACCGCCGGTCGGGTTGTGCCATCAAAGAAAAGTGGCGCCCGAGCGGCCATTGCTTGCGCAGTCAGTTCGTCAAATCGTCAATTCATCACGTCGAATTTTCTAGGAGACCAGCACCATGAATTTCATTATCTGGATTGTCATCGGCGGCATTCTCGGCTGGCTCGCCAGCCTGGTCATGAAAACGGATGCGCAGCAGGGCATGATCCTCAATGTCGTCGTCGGCGTGCTCGGCGCATTGCTGGGCGGATGGTTGCTGGCGCCGCTGTTTGGCACCGGTACCATCAACCAGAATGACTTCAGCCTCGGCTCCCTGCTGGTGTCGTTCCTTGGTGCGATCATCCTGCTGGCAGTCGTCAATTTGCTGCGCAAGGGAACCACACGCTGAAACGGTCGTCGTCCGGCGCGAGCCGGATGGCGGCTGCAATAGACCAGTGACGAGTAACTTAAAGCATGCGTGCCTGAACCGGAAGCAAGGTCGATTGACGGTTGCACTGCGCGATCAGCGCACCCTCGAGCGTGAGCAAAGCGGTCTTGCGGTGCAGCCCGCCGGCATAGCCCGTCAGCAGTCCAGTGCCGCCTATGACGCGATGGCAAGGCACGATGATGCTGACCGGGTTGCGACCAATCGCAGCACCGGTTGCGCGCACGGCAGCTGGCTTGCCGATGCGTGCGCTGATCGCGCCGTAGCTCACGGTCTCGCCCTGCGGAATTGTCAATAATGCCTGCCAGACCGCCTGCTGAAAATCAGTGCCGCAGGCGAGGTCGAGCGGCAGGTCAAACCGGCTGCGCTTGCCGGCGAAATACTGGTCCAACTGCAGGGCGGCTTCCTCCAATACTTCATGATCAGGTTCGTGCCGCCAGATGTCAGACGTGCCGGCCAGTTGCGGCGGCAAATGGCGCTGGTCGGTGAACCAGGCGCCGGTCAGGCCCAGCGGCGTAGCTGCGAGCGTGATCGGCCCGAGCGGACTCTGGAACAGGGATTGAACGGTTTTTGGATGGAATTTCATCATGGGCCTTTAGTCGGCTGGATCGCTGTTTCCTGTCGGAGCCAATGATTGGCAAACCGGCGTTTCCTTCACTTCGGATCGACCTCGCTCACGCACCGCTGCACCGCTCCAGGCGCCGCTCCACACGCGAATCACCGCATAACTGCGCCAGGGCTTCCAGTCCTGCGACGCCAGCTCTGCCACTCTGGCGGGGTTCTTCATGCCCTGCACGCCAAGCACCTTGTGCAGCGCCACGTCGCCGGCGGGAAAGGCATCCGGCCAGCGCAAGGCGCGCATGGCGATGTATTGGGCGGTCCAGTCGCCGATGCCGGGCAGGGACTTCAGCACTTCAATGGTGGCGCTCACATCTGCGCCACCGTGCAACTGCAGCCGCTGCTCCAGCACCGCCTGCGCCAGACCGACGATGGCCGCCTGGCGCTGGCGGACGATGCCGAGCTGGCCCAGGGCATCGCCACCGGCCGACACCAGCACCGCGGGCGAGGGGAACAAGCGCGTCAGCTCGGGCCACGGCGTCTCGATCGTTTCGCCGAATCGATCGACCATGCGCTGCGCCAGCGTGCGGGCAGCGGCCACCGTGATTTGCTGACCCAGCACGGCGCGCACCGCCAGTTCGAAGCCGTCGAGCGCGCCCGGCACCCGCAAGCCTTCGCCAGTCGGAAAGCTGGCGTGCAGCACGCCGTTGATGGCGAGCGGGTCGGCGTCCAGGTCGAGCATGGCGCGCACGCGGCGAATCACCAGTGGCAGGACGTCGCGCAAGGAATCGCTGACCAGCAGCTGCAGTTGCGAGCGTGCCTCGTCAAAATTCATCTGCAACCAGCCGGTGTGGATTGTCGAACCGGTTTCAACCCGAAAGGTCCTGATGATCCCCGTCGGGCAGGCGGGAGTCGCGACCAATTCGATCGCATGAATCGTCCGTTTGCTGAAAAACGCCAGCATGGCCGCAACGTCGTAAGGCGGACGGTAGCCCAGGCGCACGAAGGTGGCCGCGCCTGCGCTGCTGAGACCCTTGTGCCTCTGGCCGGCATTGCGCCTGAGCTGCGTCGGATTGAGCTGGTAATGCCCGGCAAAAGCGTCGTTGAAGCGGCGCACGCTCTGGTAACCGCTCATCAGCGCAACCTGCGTCACCGGCAGGTCGGTGTCGGCCAGTAGCTGCTTGGCCGTGTGCAGGCGCCGCGTTTGCAGATACTGCAGCGGCGACACGCCGAACTGCGCCTCGAAGATCCGCCGTACATGGCGGTCGCTGACGCCCAGGCGAGTGGCCAGGCGGGCAACGGTGGGGCTGGCCTCGCCCCACGTTTCCGGCTCATCAAGCAGCCGCGCTGCCTGGTGCGCCAGGATGGCCGAGCCGTCCTGCGTGGACCACACCAGTGACTGGGGCGCGAGTTCCGGCCGGCAGCGCAGGCAGGGACGAAAGCCGGCATTCTCGGCCTGTGCCGCGTGCCTGAAAAAGTGGCAGTTCTCGCGTTTGGGCGCACGCACCCTACACACTGGCCGGCAGTAAATGCCGGTGGACGTCACGCCGGTGAAAAAGCTGCCGTCGAAGCGGGCATCGCGTGCCTTCAGGGCCAGGTAACAGTCGTCGTCGGCAAGGGGTGGAGCAAGGGGTGGAATCAGCGACATGAAGCGTATGGTACGCCTGGCGCGTCAATCGACTAGCCGTTTCCGGACCTCATCCCGACGGCCGATTGCAGCCATGGCATTTCGACGCGCCAAGGTTCAGCGATAGGTAATTGCCTGCCGGTTGCCGAATGATTCGAGATGGGCATAGTTGTTCGCGTACCCGAGCGTGAGCTGGGTGTCGCCGGCGTTGCCCTGGTAATAGACTTTCGTGACGGCACTGTTGACCAACGCCCAGTTCAGGGAAAAGACTTTAGCGTCCGGAAATTGCAGCAGATGCTGGCAGAGTGTCGCAATGGTGCCGCCGGAGGTGAAGACCGCAATCGATTGCGAGGCAGCGGCCGTCCTGGCGAGTCGCTCCAGCGCCTCGACGCAGCGCTGGCGGAACACCGGCCACGGTTCGCGGTAATCGCTGTCGTGGTCGCCATCCATCCAGCGCGCCATGGATGCCTCGAAAATCCCCTGGAAGACGCGATTGGCATTCTTGGTGATCTCCAGGAAGCGTCTGACCTCCCCTGCTTCGGCAAACTCGGGACGATGCCGATGCAGCACTTCATCGTGATCGTATTCATTGAAACCGGCGTCGGCAATCCAGTCCTGCTCTGCTGGCATGCCCGGCAACGGCCCGATACAGGCAGCCGCCGTCTGGCGGTGCCGCGTCATGGTGCCGGTGACGATCCGGTCGAAGCCCTGCCCGCGCTCGGCAAACCACTTGCCGAGCATGCCGGCCTGCTCCGTGCCGAGAGGCGACAACTGGTCGTAGTTACTGCTGCCGAACGATGCCTGGCCGTGACGAATCAAGAATATCTGTCCCATGGAGCGCGATCTTTTCAGTTGAACGTGAAGGCAAGATCATAGCGCATGGGCTTGGCCCGGCGTTCAGCGGTCCGGACGCGTCATCGCCATCGGCTGCACCCAGCGTGCGAAATCGTCCTCACTGACCAGTCCGAGCGCGAGCGCGGCTTCCTTCAGGCTGGCGCCATTCTCGTGCGCGTGCTTGGCGATCCTGGCGGCCTGGTCGTAGCCGATGTGCGGTGCCAGGGCCGTCACCAGCATCAAGGAACGTTCCATCAATTCGGCGATCCGGGCGCGGTCGGCCTCGATACCCTGTGCGCAATACCGATCGAAGCTGGCAATGCCGTCGGCCAGCAAGCGCACGCTCTGCAGGAAATTATGGGCAATCAGGGGTTTGAAGACATTCAGCTCGAAATGGCCTTGCGAGCCGGCGAAGGTCACGGCGGCGTTGTTGCCGAACACCTGAACGCAGACTTGGGTCAGGGCCTCGCACTGGGTCGGATTGACCTTGCCGGGCATGATCGAAGAGCCGGG
>JAYUWF010000029.1:0-7696 GCA_043753685.1 Herminiimonas sp. | reverse complement strand
TCGACAATTTGAAAGAACTGGTTGATTCGATGATCAGCTCGACCCGACGCATCATCGCCGAGCTGCCGCCGAAAGCGGTCGACGAACTGGGCTTGTTTCCAGCACTTGAACAACTGGCGGCGGGTTTTCGCAAGCGCCACGCGTTAGGGCTGACCCTCCGGCTGCCGTCCGCGCCGCCGCGAACCACTCCCGACGTCGATCTCGCCGTGTATCGCGTTCTACAGGAAGCGCTCAACAACATCGCGCGCCATGCCGGCGCCACCAGAGTCGACATTCAGATCACCTGCAGCCCGACGCATCTGTCGATGTGCATTCAGGACAACGGCAAAGGCATCCGTGCGGCCGACCTCGGCAAGAGCGGATCATTCGGCCTGCAGTGGATGCGCGAGCGTGTCCTGGCCCTGGCCGGCAGCTTCGAGCTCAACCAGGTCGGCGATGGCGGAACATCCATCGCAATTTCCTTGCCGCTACGACAGCCGACCGCCGGACCCCCGGCTTGAGTCGGCTCGCATCAATCCGGCCAACAGCTGCGTGACTGCCAATCAAGCGAACCCATTGCACATCAACTACTCCAAGCTCGGTCAAGATTTGGCGGGTTCGCCAGGCATCTTTTCCGAGTTGCCGGAAGATTTGAAAATTTATACTTCTACGCACTGTAAATTGTTCTCGCATGAGTGACCCGGATGATCTCCACGGCAGATCGACCGGCCGCAAACGATTTGACCTGGTGCAATGACGTCTTAGTCCTTTTCGAAAAATTCATGTCGGAATCTTCCATCCTATCTACCCCGCCCGAGACCGCGCACTTCACGGCGCTGCCGGAATTTTCCGAAGGGGTGCTCGGCGCGTGGCTGACCGGTTTCGTGCGATCGTCCGACCGTGGCGTACTGATCGTTGCAAGCGACCACCGGATCGTGCTCGTCAACGGCGCCGCCGGACAGATATTCGGTCGCCACGGGACCGACCTCCTGGGTCAGGCGATCGACACGCTGCTGCCGTACCGGACCCGCAGTGCAAGCATGGCGCAGCTCGAGCGCTTCACGGCGATGCGAGTAGCCGGGCGCCGCTTGCGAATCAAGCTCGACCTCAAGGGCCGGCGCGCCAACGGCGACGAATTCTATTTAGGAGTGTCGTTATCCCGGCTGGCCGTGAAAGGCGACGTGTTCCTGGTCGTGATCGCTCAGGAACTGACACCGCAGCAAAGTCGACCATCGCCCTCCTTTCGACTGCGCAAACTGGCAGGATCTTCCCAGCAAGCCAATGAAAGCGAACGGCGCCACTTTTCGCGCGCGCTCTACGACGATATCGGCCAGCGCCTGAGCGTCATGAAACTAGACCTCGACTGGTGCCAGGGCCAGCCTGCGGAAGCCAACCTGTCGCGCCGCCTTCAACAGATTCAGTTAATGCTTGATGACATTATTTTGAACACGAAGATCATTGCTTCCGGTTTGAGGCCGCCGCTGCTCGACGACTTCGGCTTGCTGGCCGCCGTCGAGTGGCTCGGTAGTCAGTTTCAAAAGCGAACCGGAATCGCCTGTAGTCTGCGCTGCACCGGAGCCAGTCTCGGCGTGAATGAAATCGTCGACTCGGCAGTGTTTCGCATCGTCGAAGAAGCGCTGACCAATATCGAGTTGCATGCAAACGCGCGTCATGTCGATATCTCCCTATGGCGTACCGAACATGACGTTCACGTGGTCGTCGCCGACGACGGAACCGGCCTGCACGAAAGCTGGCGCAACAAGCCCGGGTGCCTGGGACTGATGGCAATGGATGAGCGCATCGGCATCCTTGGCGGGCGGGTTCATATCAAGAATCTGGATCCCTCCGGCGTGGCGATTCTGGCATCCCTGCCGGTCGATTCCCGGCCTCGGCCGATCGCCACGTCATGATTCGCATCGTCATCGCGGATGATCACACGCTGATGCGCGAAGGTTTGAAGCGCATCCTGGAAGGTGCACACGATATCGCGGTGGTCGGTGAAGCCGTGGACGGCTTCGAAACCCTGGTGCAAGCCCGGCGCGGCGACTTCGACCTATTGCTTCTCGACATGTCAATGCCGGGCAAGAGCGGTGTCGAATTGATTCGGCAGGTGAAGGAAACCGTGCCGAAACTGTCGATACTGGTCCTGACGATGCATGAAGAAGAACAGTACGCCGTGCGCGCGATACGCGCGGGGGCGCGGGGCTACCTGACCAAGGAGAGTGCAGGAACGCAGCTTCTCAGCGCAATCCGAAAGGTTGCCAGCGGACGCCCCTACATCAGCACTGCAGTGGCCGAGCAACTGGCGATCGACGCCATGCCATTTAATGAAAGTCTGCCGCACAAGGATCTGTCCAATCGCGAATTCGAAGTGTTTTCCATGCTGGTCATGGGAAAATCGATTACCGAAATTGCCGAGATCCTCCACCTGAGCGTAAAGACGGTCAGTACGCACAAGACCCGGATTCTGCAAAAAATGTCCTTGAATTCGCTGGCCGAGCTAGTGCAGTATGCGGTCGCCTACAGGTTGCTTGCCCCGATGAAGACCTGAGACCTTCTTTAACGTGACGACGATGACGATGACGGTTGCGGTGATGTCCGACGCACCATCGTTCTAACTGGTCAACGCTTTATTAACATTTTAATTCTACAATTGTTTTGAATCACCGCTGGAACAACCCTCGCTTTTCACTCACAAATCCGGATTTTCAAAGCCGCGGATGCAATTTAATTTTATAAGACGACTCTTATAAAAATCAGCCTTTTCCTACCCCCTGATTCAGCACATGCCGATAGTATTAAAACATGCGTGTTGACATACTTGTAACTTGCAACTCAAGAATGACAGAAGGCACCCAGAGTCATTGATGTGCATACCTATCATTGCCTTTCGATCTGTAATCTTTAAAGCAACACGATTTCCGCAGTTTGGCGATCATCATTTTGCACCGAGTGACCAAATCGAAACGTAGCCGATACATGCTCGAAGCATTCATGAATTGAACGTAGCCACCATCTGTCATTTTCTGGAAGCAGGGATTTTGAGAAAAGCAAGTTTCGGACAGGTGAGGACATACCGGACCGCTACTGCATCTCCAGAAAATGAGTCTTCATTGAACACGTGTTTATGAATTAGGAGATGACTATGTTGTCCACGCAAATGTCTGAAATTCGTTCCGATGCTTCCCCGGCCACCGCTGCCACTAACACTACGGCATCCGCCATGGAGGCTGGCTGGCAGCGCCAAGGAAAATTGTGGTCGAATCTAAAAGAATTGTGCGATGTGCTGCGCATTCCCGCAGTCTCATCATTGGCAGACGAAGAACTGTTGTTCCAGCATGTACAGTTCAAGACCGGTCAGCGCATTCACACCATCGGCCAACCGTTCGACACACTCTACATCGTTCATTCCGGCTTCCTGAAAACTGTGTTGATCGATGAATTCGGTAACGAACAGGTGTTGAGCTTTCCGATGAAGGGCGACCTGTTCGGCGTCGATGGCATCCACACTCGCCGCTATGCATCCGAAGCCGTTGCCCTCTCAAATTGTGACCTGATACTTTTACCGTTCAAGAAATTCACCGCACTTGGCCGCACCCACGTCGAACTCGAACACGCCATGTACAGCGTCATGAGTCGCGAGCTTGTGCGCGAGCAAGCGATGGTCAGCATGTTGGGCGCCCTGAGTGCCGAAGCCCGGGTAGCACGATTCCTGGTCTCGCTATCGGACCGGTTTGCCGAAATGGGTTATTCCAGCAAGTTGTTCAACCTGCGCATGACTCGCCACGAAATCGGTAGTTATCTCGGGCTCACGCTTGAAACCGTCAGCCGCACTTTGTCGGCATTCAATGAAATCGGCTTGATCAGCGTCGATCAGCGCTCCATCGGAATCAAGGATCCGGAAGCGTTGAAGACATTGCGACGTTTGCCGCCATCGAGCTCGCGCGCCAAGCAAATTGCGTCGAAAAAATCCAAACAGCTCGCCCGCAAGGCTGCGCAAGACTGCGCACCTGTCGAACAACTGATCGTCGCTTGATTACTGCCGGGCCTTCAACCAGCAAAAAGCCGCCTTCGGGCGGCTTTTTGCATCGGGCTACAAGGGCGGCAGTTCCACTACCAGCAGTTCCGCTGCCGCAGTCCGCATTCCACATTCCTATTTTCGGCGGGTCGACCCTGGTCTTCTTGATTCACTTCGGCTCTCCACACCGTTTTGGTGCCGGCCACTTTCGTGGGAGTCGTCATCGTCCGGATCTGCGCCGTTGCCATCGTCGTCGGATTCCTTGTGTTCGTCTGAAACCTGGCTGGCAACGGTGGTCGCGGCATCCGACAATACTTGGGCGCCGCTCTGCGCAACCGCCATGCCGGCTCGCGCGGCACCGGTTCTTGCAGTTGAAATCGCCTGATCGGCCATGCTCGTCATGCCACGCATCGTGGTTTCCCAAGCCGACATGACGCTGCCGAAGGGATTGATCGTGGAGAGCGTCGTCCGATTGCCGGCGCCGAATGGGGTCGATGGCATGCCCCGCATGCCCTTCAGGCTGATCTGCTCCATGTACGACTGTGCCGCCCGACCCAATTCGTTCTGCATCTCGGTGATGATCTGGACCATTTTCTTTTGCAGAAGCTGCATCTCGTCCGGTTTGCTCGCCCAATAAGTTGACTGGAGATTGGAATAGGTTTGCGGATCGCGCGTGTTTCCGATCGCCTGCACAAACCGCAATTGTTCGTCGAGCGCATGATGTGTCGCATCCAGCATTGCATGATCGAGCTTGCCGGTGCCGGAAAACAGGGCGTCTGAGATGCGCCGGGACGCTTCGAGTTGCTTTTGTAAAAGATCAGAGATCGGTGTTAGCAGGTCAGACATCGGAGTCCTCCATAGGGTAGTGGGTTGTAATGAGCAGGAACATGGGCACGCCGCGGCAAGCTGACGAACTGTCCTCCATGGATGTGCGTGGAATGGGTCATACCGGCATCGCCGGGAATGGTCAGTCAATGCGTCTTGATCGGCATGCAGAGAGCGAGAGACCGGCTCGACCGGCCGACATGCATCCGGCGAGGCCAGTTTCAGGAATCAGTCTTGCAGGTGCCAGCCAGCTGACATTGAGCCGTCTCAAGCGATACAGGCACACCGCAGCCCGAGCGGCGCACCGGTTGTTCTGCGGCGGTGTCGCCCACCGGTTTGTGTCCAGGCGTCCACTGTCCGCACCAGAGTTTCCTGCTTCCAACCCCGGAATTCTGCAGCCTGTCGCAATCTGTTGGCACCGCCTGATGAGTTTGCCTACAGTGCAAGCATTCCCGGGCCGCTGTGGTCCCCCACTCAAAGGAATCACCATGAAAACCAACCAACCAGTCCATCGCCTGTCCTTCGCTGCCACAGTGGCCGTCGCCGCCGGCTTGCTGACAGGTGCACTGTGGTCGACCCAACCTGCGACCAGCGACGTCGCGGTTTTGCAGCAGCAGATGCAGGTCGACCGCAGCATCCCGAGCATCACGATCACCGCCAAGCGCTTGACCAAGGCAGACAAAGCCCGCGTGACGCAAGAAGAGATCGATCCCGCCGTGCCGCATCTGACCGTGATCGGTTACCGGGACCACAAGCTGGCCGCACTGGTTCGCCCGCTGTGAACCGGCGGGCTGCACGCCAGGCGCAGCAACGCGCAACCGGCAACCCGCAACACCTGTTACGCAAAACACATTACGCAGCAAGCAATTCCAGACATGCAATACGTTAGACTTCGATCGCCCAGGCATGAATGGGCAACCACAGCGCCTTTGACCAGAATGAAATGAACCCCATGGACCCAAAATTTGCCCGCAATGCACAGGAATGGAGCACCACTGCGGTGACGTTCATGCGGATCGCATTTGACAGGACGGCAACGTGGGTCACCCAAATATCGTGGTGGAAATTCCTTTTGGTCGCCTTGTTGCTGGTGACTGCAGGCGCCATCGTGCAAGACACGCTGTTCAGTTCCAAACCCGAACCGCGGGTGGTCTATGTACAGAAGCACAAGCCGGGAATGCACAGCAAACTGTTGCGCACCGATGAGGTCCATACGTTGACCACCGACGACGGCACCAATATCCGGATCGACAGTTCCGGCTTGCACATCACGAAGAACCGGCCGAAGTCCGACGCGCCGGATCCAAACGAGCGCGTTGCAGAGGACAGTTCGGCCGAGAGCAAGGCGAAATCAGCGCTGGTTCCGGGTGACCCTGCATCGATTCCATCCGCTCCCGCAGCGCCGGCGGCGCCCGCCACTCCGGAAAAACCGGCCAAGCCGGCCCGCCCGATGGTCTCGTCATCCGAATTGCACATCAGCCTGCCTCCGGAAATCGGCAGAGAGGTCAGCGACGCCATCGACGACGCCGTGGATGACGCTGCACAGCACCGGGTCTCGGTCGCGCAAAAGAAGTCGTCCGAATGGTTTATGAATTTCGTCTTGTTGCTGATCGTCGGCCTGTTCGGCACCAAGGCCCTGATGGGTGGCAAGAAGCGGGCCGAAGCGCAGGCACAGGCGGCACACGCCGCCGCCGAACGCGAAACCCTGCACCGCCAGGTGACCGAAGCGAAAATGCAGGTCATGCAAGCCCAGGTCGAGCCGCATTTTCTGTTCAATACGCTCGCTTCGGTGGAATACCTGATCGAAACCGATCCGCCACGCGCCTCGGCAATGCAGCGTCGCCTGATCCAGTACTTGCGGGCGGTACTGCCGCAGATGCGGGACGCCGCAGCATCGACCACCTTGGGACGTGAAGCGGGCATGGTGCGGGCCTACCTGGATTTGCTGAAAATGCGGATGGAAGAACGGCTGACGGTCGACTTCCAGATTCCGGAGGGATTGCGCAGCGCTGCCTTCCCTCCGATGATGCTGCAGTCGCTGGTCGAAAATGCGATCAAGCACGGCATCGAGCCAAAGGCCGAGGGCGGGACCCTCAAGGTCATTGCCGAGGTGGTCGACAATCGCTTGCGGGTCACGGTAGCCGACAATGGCATGGGCTTCGGCGTGGTAGCCAGCGACGGTACCGGTCTTGGGCTGCAGAGCATCCGGGATCGCCTGAAACTGTTGTATGGCGACGCCGCAGCGCTGGAAATCACGGCCTGCCAGCCCAGCGGAGTCAGTGCTGCCATTGAAGTACCATATCAACTTGCAGCAACACAGACAAAATAAACGGGAGACTGCATGCCAAGCGCAATAATCGCCGACGATGAACGCTTGATGCGCGACCAGTTGCGCTTGCGGCTGGCGCAAGCATGGCCCGAACTGGAGATCCTGGCGGAAGCAAAAAATGGCGACGAAGCGGTCGAGCTGGTCGCGCAGCACCGACCCGACTTCACCTTCCTCGATATCCGCATGCCGGGCAAGACCGGCCTCGACGCAGCGCGCGAGATCGGCGGCAAGACGCATGTCGTGTTCATTACGGCGTACGATCAGTATGCGGTCGAAGCCTTCGAACAGGGCGCCGTCGATTATGTCCTGAAGCCGGCCGAGCCGGAGCGGTTGCAGATCACTGTGGAACGCCTGAAGGCGCGCATGGATACGCAACCGACCGACATGAGCAGCATCCTGTCGCAGCTGGCGTCGCGGATCGCACCGAAACCGACCTATCTGCAGTGGATCCAGGCATCGATCGGACAAGAACTGCGATTGATCGCCGTCCAGGACGTCCTGTTTTTCCAATCCGATGAAAAATACACCCGGGTCCAGACCAACCG
>JAYUWF010000028.1:0-2495 GCA_043753685.1 Herminiimonas sp. | reverse complement strand
CTCGACGCACTGGCGTCGCCACGCAAGGTGCTGGAGCAATTACCGCTGATTGCCAAGGAAGACGTCCGCCGCGATCCGGCGCGGTTCCTGTCGACCCGCTCGACTGCAGGCGAGCGTCTAAAGGTATCGACCGGCGGCACCACGGCGCTACCGCTTGTGTTCTATCTGCAAAAAGGCGTTACCCGCAACCGCGAATATGCCTTCATCGAGAATTTTCACCGTCGGGCCGGCATGACTGGTCGCGAAATCGTCCTGGCGTTGCGCGGTCGTACCGTTCCGACCGCAAAGCGGACGCAAGGTCCGCTCTGGATGTACGAGCCGATCAAGCGCGAACTGATTCTCAGCACCGAACACCTCTCGCGCCAGCACATGCCGGCCTACGTCGATGCGATCCGCGCCTGGAAGCCGACCTTCATCCAGGCGTATCCATCGGCAATCCATCCGCTGGCGCGCTGGCTGCAGGAGCATCCGGCGCCGGACGTGGTCGAGCGCATCCGGGGGGTGATGCTGTTTTCCGAAAGCGTGCTCGACCAGCATCTGCAATTGCTGCACGAAGTCTTTGCTTGCCCGGTGCTGCAACACTACGGTCAATCCGAACGCATTTTGATGGCTACCTCGATGCCGGATGACGGCCGCAATTTCTTCTATCCGCAATACGGCCATCTGGAGCTGATCGACCACAACGGCGCGCCGGTCACCCAACCCGGTGTCCTCGGCGAAATCGTCGGCACCGGTTTCGACAATCAGGTCATGCCGTTCATCCGCTACCGCACGGGCGACATGGCGACCCTTGGCGGCAGCGCGCATCCGCTCCTGCCCGGCTATCCGGTAGTCGATCGCATTGAAGGCCGGCGCCAGGAATTCATCGTCTGCCGCGATCGCCGTCTCATCAGCGTCAATGCCCTGACCACCACGCGCTACCCGGATCTGGAAACCGCCGATGCCATCCAGTTCGAGCAATCCATCCCCGGGCAGTTCACCCTCAAGGTACTGTCGTCCCGGCCGTTGCCGGCAGCGGCGGCGCAGCGGGTCATGCACGCCATGACCCAGAAAACCGGAGACGGCTGCCAGGTATCGGTGACCCAGGTCGGGCATATCGCCCGCACCGCGCGCGGCAAGCACCAGATGCTGATCCAGCACCTGGATCTGTCAAGCTACTTCGGCGCCAGCGGTGGCGCGCAGCCATGAGTCGCATGAAAGTCGTCATTTGCAGTCCCGCATTGACAGCCGTCAGCGGTGTCAGTACCCATGCAAACCTGTTGTTCGGCTCGCCGCTGGCGAATGAATTCGAGCTGCTGCATTTCCAGGTCGGCAGTGAGGGCCGGGAGGAAGCAGGCATGCGCCAGGTCGCACGGCTGGCTGGCTCGCCGTTCGGATTGGCCCGGTTCCTGCAGCATCACCGGCCGGCGATCCTGCACCTCAATACCAGCATGGACCACAAGGCTTACTGGCGCGATACGCTGTATCGGCATGTCGCGCAACTGTTCGGCGTCAAGGTGATCCTGCAGATTCACGGCGGGCCGATGCCGGCGGCATTCCTGCCTTCACCGGCGCTGGCCGCCATGCTGCGGCGTAGTCTCGAAGCCAGCGCCGCAGTGGCGGTTCTCTCGAGCCAGGAACAGGCAGCCTATGCCGCGTTCTGTCCGGCAGCGCACGTCGTGTGCATTCCGAATGCCATCGATCCGACCGGCTTGCTGGGCGAAATCACCGAGAGCGAGCGTCATCGGCCGTTGCGGCTTGTGTATATCGGCCGCCTGTTGCGGGAAAAAGGCTTGTTCGACGTGGTGGAAGCAATGGCGATGCTGCAGAGTGCCGGGCGCCATGTCGTGCTCGACATCGCCGGCAGCGGGCCGGCCCAGGCGGAGCTGCAAGCGATGGCGGCGCGGCGCGGCGTGGGAAGCGCCGTCACGTTTCACGGGCCGCTGTTCGGCGCGGCGAAAACAGCGCTCTGGCGCCAGGCCGATCTGCTGGCCTTTCCCACTTATCATCCGGAGGGGTTGCCCTACTCGCTGCTCGAAGCGATGGCCGCCGGAACGCCCGCCGTCACCTGTACGATCGCGGCGATTCCCGACGTGATGCAACACGGCGTGCACGGCCTGTTCGTGCCGCCGCGCAATCCGCATGCAGTGGCTTCGGCGATCGCGGCCTGCGACCACGATCGCGGCATGCTGTACCGGATGGCGCTTGCCGCGCGCGCGCGCATCGAGGAAGCGTACACGGTGGCCCGGTTGGGCCGGGACTTCAGTCGCCTGTATCACCAGGTACTGGACCGGGGGATCGGCCAGCGGGCAGCGGCACCGCGGAGGCGACCTGGTTAGCCTGCGCTGGGCCGCCAACCGGTTGCGCCGGATGTCGGCCAGCGAAGTGCTCTGGCGCGTGCAAAAGGCACTGCAGGCGCGCCTGGAAAAGAGAGGTATCGGTTTGGCTGCGGCAGACAAGGCAGCGATGTCGGCACCGTCGAACGAAGCTGGCGTCTGGGGAAGGCCTTGGCTGGC
>JAYUWF010000027.1:0-2501 GCA_043753685.1 Herminiimonas sp. | reverse complement strand
CTTCGACGGTGATGGTGATGAACTTGGTCGCGCCCTCGCCATCGCGCACGATCATCTGCGCCAGTTCCTGGGACAGTGAAATCACGGCGTCGGACAGCAGGGCGAATTCCGGCGATTCGGCATCGGTGATGCGCAGCCTAGCCGCGCCGGTGGCCATCAGGATGAACGAGTCGTTGGTCGAGGTGTCGCCGTCGATGGTGATGCAATTGAAGGAGCGGTCTGCCGCGGTCTTGACCAGGTGCTCCAGCAGGGATTGCGAGACGCCGGCGTCGGTCGCCAGGAAGCCCAGCATGGTCGCCATGTTGGGACGGATCATGCCGGCGCCCTTGCTGATGCCGGTCAGCGTGATCGTCTCGCCGGCGATCACGACCGTGCGCGAAGCGGCCTTGGGCTGGGTATCCGTGGTCATGATGGCTTCGGCCGCTGCCAGCCAGTTGTCGGCCTTCAGGTTGGCCAGCGCCGCCGGCAGCCCGGCGGTGATGCGCGCCACCGGCAGCGGCTCCAGGATCACGCCGGTCGAGAATGGCAGGATCTGCGCGCGCTCGCAGCCCAGCAGGTCGGCCAGCGCGGCGCAGGTGGCGTTGGCGTCGGCCAGGCCGGCTTCGCCGGTGCCGGCGTTGGCGTTACCGGTGTTGATCAGCAGCGCGCGAATACCGGAACCCGAAGTCGGATCGGACTGGCCGGCAATCTGCACGCCTTCCAGATGCGCCTTGCAGACCTGCACCGGGGCTGCGCAAAATCGGTTGGAAGTAAAGACGCCGGCCACGGTGGCAGTCGGCGCCAGGGTCATCACCAGCACATCCTTGCGGTTGGGCTTGCGCACGCCGGCTTCGGCAAAACCGAGTTCGATGCCGGGGACGGGTTTCAGCGCGGCGGCAGCCGGCAGGGGAAGATTGACTGGCATGGTGGGGTTCGCAGTGGCGAGAAAAAATCGAACCGCCATTGTAGCCGCTTCACTTGTCCGTCACGCCCGCCTTGCCCATCTGCCAGAGCAGGAAACTGTAGATATCCGCCGACAATGCATCGCGCTGGGTCGCGGTGCTGCCTACGCCATGCCCGGCCTGCATGTCCAGGCGCAGCAGGATCGGCTTGCCGCTGGTGGTGGCCGACTGCAGGCGGGCTGCGGTTTTGCCGCTGTGCCAGACATCGACGCGTGGATCGTTCATGCCATGCACCAGCATCACGGCAGGATAGGCGGTGCCGTTCCTGACGTTCTGGTAGGTGCTCATTTCCAGCAATGCCGGAAACTCCGTGGCATTTTTTGCGCTGCCGAATTCCGAAATGTTCGTGATGCCGTTGGCGCTTTCCTCGGCGCGCACCGTGTCGAGCACGCCGACGTTGAAGATCGCGGCGGCGAACAACTCGGGCGCCGCCGTCACGCTGCGGCCGACGAAAATGCCGCCGGCGCTGGTGCCGGTAATGGCCAGCGTTTTCGGGGAGGCATAACCTTCGGCGATCAGGTACTGCGCGCAGGCGATGCCGTCCTTCCAGGTATTCGACTTGGTCGCCTTGAAGCCGGCACGGCGCCAGTCGTCGCCATACACCCCGCTGCCGCGCACGTTGGCAAACGCGAGTACGCCACCGTTTTCAATCCACACCATGCGCGCCGGCGAGAAACCCGCCGTCTGGGAAAAACCGTAGGCTGCATAACCGTCGAGCAGGGTCGGATTGCTGCCGTCGCGTTTCAGGCCTTTCTTGTAGAGCAGTGTCATCGGCACCATCGCGCCGTCATGGCTCTTGACCTTGACCTCGGCGATTTCCACTTCCGGCAGGCTCGGCAGCGGCGGATTCACGCGCAAGCCGGAATCGGTCGATACCGTGCCTTTCATCACCAACGTGCGCGGCAATTCGGTCCAGCCGCTCAAGGTGTAGAGAATGTCGCGATAGGCGTGCGCCGGATCTTCATGCAGGCTGGCCGCGCCCTTGAAGGGCAATGGCAGCGCGACTCCCCTGGTGTCGCCCGCAACGTAACGTCGCAGCCCGATCGAGGTGCCTTCACGCACCGATGCCACCAGCGCATCCGCCGTCAGATCGAATCCTTCGAGCACCGCGTCGTCTGGCGCAGCCGCTACTTTGCGGGCCAGCTTCAGGTCGGGCTGGCGCAGGTCGAGCTTGAGCACCCTGTTGCGCGGCGCGCCGGCGTGCGACAGCAGGTACAGGTCATTGCCCTTCAATTCGACGGCGCTGATCTTGTCGTCGAAGGATGAAATCTTTTTCCAGGGGACCACCGGCTTGCCAATATCGGCCACGCGCGCCACGAACAGGAAACCTTCCGGCAGCGTGGTGTCGGTGGTGCGCACAATCATCCAGGGACTGCCAGGATTGAACATGATCTTGCCCACATCGAGTCGCGCGAGACCAAGGTCCTTGTTCACGGTCGGGCCGAACACTGCCTTTGCCTTGGCGGCCTTGTCGCCGACCTTCAGCCACATCACGGAGGTGTCGAGATAGGTTTCGGATTCCGCATCGCCGGCTTTCAGGGCGCGCAGCTGGTTGAAGGT
>JAYUWF010000026.1:0-2504 GCA_043753685.1 Herminiimonas sp. | reverse complement strand
AACTCGCCAGGAATCTTTCTGGAGCAAGAGTCGCCCGCCATCGAGGTTGCCGTCGATGTCGGCGCCGAGTCGCTGGCCGAAGGCATTTTCGAATCGACCGTGACCGTCACCGTGACCGCCAAGATCAACGACAAGGTCGCGTTCCTGGTCGAAGGCAAGCAAGCCGGCATTTTCGAGGCACGCAACATCCCGGCCGAACAGCTCGATCCCTTGCTCGGCATCGGTTGCCCGAACATCGTCTACCCGTATCTGCGCGCCAACCTGGCCGATGCCATCACGCGCGCCGGTTTCCCGCCGGTGCACCTGGCGGAAATCAATTTCGAAGTGTTCTACCAGCAGCGCCTGCAAGCGCTGGCGGAGCAACAGAAGTCCGGTGGCCTGGTCATGCCAGACGGCTCCAGCGCAGCGCTGAACTGAGTCGAGCCGGTCGATGACTTCGCCTGTCTGGCGCCTGCGTTGTTTGATTTGTCTGCTGCTGCTGTCCTGTGCGGCAGTGGCGGGCGGCGCGCAGGCCGTCGATTTCCGCTCGGTCGGCGCGTCGCCGGCCGTGATGTTCGATGCGCCATCCGAAAAGGGCCGCAAGGTCTTCGTCGCGCCACGCGGCATGCCGGTCGAAGTCGTGTTGTCCTACGGCGAATGGATCAAGGTACGCGACGCCGGCGGCGATCTGGCCTGGATCGAATCGCGTGCGCTGGTGCCGAAGCGCATGCTGATGGTGACTGCCGTCAATGGCAAGATCCGCTCCAGCGCCGACGACGCAGCGCCGGTGGTGCTGACCGCTGACCGTGGCGTCTTGCTGGAACTGGCCGATCCGGTCTCGTCCGGCTGGATCAAGGTCCGGCATCGGGATGGCGGCGGCGGATTCATCAAGGCCACCGACGTGTGGGGCGATTGAACGCCCGGCCGGCGCCCGCACTGGCGCCGCGCGCCTGCCGATGAATATCACCATTCTCGGCGCCGGCGCTTGGGGCACGGCACTGGCGCTCGGCCTGGCCGAACGGCATCAGGTATTGCTGTGGGGCCGGGACCCGGACGGCATGGGGGCGATGGCCACCCGGCGTGACAACGATCGCTATCTTCCCGGTTTTCCCTTTCCTGACAATCTGATGCTGAGCGCCGATCTGGGCGCTGCCCTGCAGCACCTGCAGGCGCCGGTTGCGGCTGGCGGCGCACCGGCTCAGCCCGGTTTGCTGATCGTTGCCACCTCGGTGGCCGGCTTGCGGCCGCTGTGCGAGCGCCTGCACGACCTGCAAGGCGTAGCCTGCCGGTTGCCGAACATCGTCTGGTTGTGCAAGGGATTCGAGCAGGATACCGGCCTGTTGCCGCATCAGGTGGTGCGCACGGTGCTCGGGCCGGACATCGCCGCCGGAGTGTTGTCCGGGCCATCGTTCGCCCAGGAAGTCGCACGCGGATTGCCGTGCGCGCTTACCATCGCCTCCAGCGACGCTGCCCTGCGCGGGCAGGTGGTCGCTGCCGTGCATTCACGCAGCGTGCGGATCTATTCGTCCGATGACGTGATCGGCGTGGAAGTCGGCGGCGCCGTCAAGAATATCCTGGCGATTGCCACCGGCGTGATCGACGGCATGGCGTTGGGCGCCAACGCTCGCGCCGCGCTGATCACCCGAGGCCTGGCCGAGATCACCCGGCTCGGCGTGGCGCTTGGCGGCCGCAGCGAAACCTTCATGGGACTGACCGGAATCGGCGACCTGTTGTTGACCTGTACCGGCGACCTGTCGCGCAACCGCCGCGTCGGGCTCGGCCTGGCCCAAGGCAAGCCCCTGGACACCATCGTCGCCGAACTCGGTCACGTCGCCGAGGGTGTACGGTGCGCCCGGGCGGTACGCGACCTCGCGCAGCGCACAGGAATCGACATGCCGATTTCCAACGCGGTGGCCGGCGTCCTGTTCGACGGCGATGCTCCCAGCGCAATGGTCACGCGGCTGCTGTCGCGTGATCCGCGCAGCGAAACCTTTTGATTTATCGCAACTCTTCTGCCGGCACTTTTGCAGACTTCTTCAGTCCTAAAAATTGGTCTTCTACAATTCTGCTCGCGGAGGAAAAACTGCGCCGTGTGGTAACGACAGGTTCCGACTTATACTTCCCTGCCGGTACTGCCACTTCATTCATTTCCAAAACAAGATTCACTATGCCTAAAGCCTCCAGCAGCACTATTTTCCGCAAACGACCCGACTGGGTACAGCGTGGCTTTACCCTCATCGAGATCATGGTCGTGGTGGTCATCATGGGCATCCTGGCGGCCCTGGTCGTGCCCAAGCTGATGGGTCGCACCGACGATGCCCGCATCGTCGCCGCCCGGCAGGATATTGCCACCATCATGCAGGCCATGAAACTGTACCGCCTCGACAATCAGCGCTATCCAACCACGGAACAGGGGTTGCAGGCGCTCATGACCAAGCCGGGCGCCGGCCCGGCCTCCGACGGCTGGAAGGCTGGCGGCTACATCGATAAACTGCCGAAGGATCCCTGGGGCAATCCCTACCAGT
>JAYUWF010000025.1:0-23242 GCA_043753685.1 Herminiimonas sp. | reverse complement strand
CCATCGACCAGCAGGATCGCGCCGATCAATCGCGCGGCCACGATATGGGCGTCGTCGCTGAAATCGATTCCGGCAAGGAGCATGGCGCTGCGCGCGCCGCCGGTGCCGGCATCGATCAAGGGGGGGGCGGGAGCAGGCGGTTTCACGCCCTCGATGGTACCGCGCCGGCGCCGTGCCTGCAGGCCTGGTCCGCGTCAGCGCCCCTGCGCGATCGCGGATGGCTTGCAGCAGTGCACTGGAAGACGGTACAGTCGACGCTTGCTGTTCAATCCTGCCTGTTCAATCCCGCCGAATCACATGTCTGCAATCGCGTCGCCGACCGCGCCAACCGATCCCTTCGCCAGTCTGAACGACGATCAGCGCGCCGCCGTCGAGCACGACATCGACTGCGCGCCGGAGGCAGTGCGTCCGCTGCTGGTGGTTGCCGGCGCCGGTTCCGGCAAGACCAGCACCCTGGCGCACCGGGTGGCACGCCTGATCGCCAGCGGCTGCGACCCGCAGCGCATCCTGCTGCTGACGTTTACAAGGCGCGCCGCCGGCGAAATGGCGCGCCGCGCCGGACAGGTGCTGCAACAGGTGATGTCGGCGCGGCGCGGCGCGCAGAACACGACGCTGGCCGGGTCTGCCGCGCCGGCCGGCCTGCCGTGGGCCGGTACCTTTCATGCCATCGGCGCCCGGCTGCTGCAACAGCATGCCGGCCGCATCGGCCTGGCGCCCGGCTTCACGATTCACGACCGCGGCGACGCCGAAGACCTGATGGGGCTGGTGCGGCATGCACAGGGCTTGTCGGCGACGGCGAAGCGCTTCCCGCTGAAGACGACGTGCCTGGCGATCTATTCCCGGGTCGTGAATGCCGAAGCCAGCCTGGCCGAAGTATTGAAGACCCTGTTTCCCTGGTGCGCGGAATGGGAAACCGAACTCAATGCGCTCTTCGCCGGCTACGTCGACGCCAAGGAGCAGCAGAACGTGCTGGACTACGACGACCTGCTGTTGTTCTGGGCCGAGATGTTGAGCGACGACGAACTGGCGCAGTCCATCGGCGGTCGCTTCGATCACGTGCTGGTCGATGAATACCAGGACACCAATCGCCTCCAGGCCACCATCCTGCAGCGCCTGAAGCCGCGCGGGCAGGGTCTGATGGTGGTCGGCGACGATGCCCAATCCATCTATTCATTTCGGGGCGCTACGGTGCGCAACATCCTCGACTTCGCCGGACAATTCGCGCAGCCGACCCGGATCCTCACCCTGGAGCGCAATTACCGCTCGACGCAGCCGATCCTGGATGCTTCCAACGCGGTGATCGCCGCCGCCGTCGAACGTTATGCCAAGACGCTCTGGACCGACCGGGCGTCGACCCGAAAACCGCAGCTGGTGCTGATTCCGGACGAGGCAGATCAGGCGCGCTGGGTCGCCAACCGGGTGCTGGAACACCGCGAGCAAGGCATCTGCCTGAAGGCGCAGGCGGTGCTGTTCCGGACTGCGACCCATAGCGCCGCCCTGGAACTGGAACTGGTCCGGCGCAACATACCGTTCGTAAAATTCGGTGGATTGAAATTCTTGGAAGCCACGCATATCAAGGATGTGCTGGCGCTGCTGCGCTTCACGCAGAACCCTGGTGGCCGGATCGCCGGTTTTCGGGTGCTGCAACTGATTCCGGGCATCGGGCCGGCCACCGCCGGCCGGATTCTTGACCTCGCCGCCGCGGCGCCCGACCCGGCCGCGGCGCTGGCGGCGGTGGCGGCGTTCACGCCACCGGCTTCGGCTACCGGTGACTGGCAGGCATTCGTCGGTGTCGTGCAAGCGCTGCGACGGACAGCAATCGACCTCACCTGGCCGGCCGACATCGGCATTGCGCGCGACTGGTATCTGCCGCATCTGGCGCGTCTGCACGACGATGCCGAAGTGCGCGCCCTCGACCTCGAGCAACTGGTGCGCTTGAGCGCCGGCTATGCTTCACGCGAACGCTTCCTGGCCGAGATCACGCTCGATCCGCCGGAAGCCACCAGCGACCGCGCCGGCGTGCCGCTGCGCGACGAGGATTACCTGATCCTGTCGACCATTCATTCGGCCAAGGGACAGGAGTGGAGCTCGGTGCATATCCTGAATGTTGTCGACGGCTGCCTGCCCTCGGACCTGGCAACCGGATCGAATGCGGAACTTGATGAAGAGCGGCGCCTGCTGTATGTGGCCATGACGCGGGCCAAGGATCATCTGCACCTGATCGTGCCGCAAAAATTCTTCATCAAGCAGCAAAGCAGCCTGGGCGACCGTCACGTGCTGGCCTCGCGCACCCGCTTCATCTCCACCGGGATGCTGCGCCACTTCGAGCAATGCGTCTGGTTCGATGCCGACACACCCGGCGCGCGCACGCCGATGCCCGACAGCGTGCGCATGGCCGTGCGCGAGCGTGCCCGCAAGACCTGGCAAAGCTGAGCGGGCCGGCCGCGCCGGTAGTCCCTTCGAGCACACTCACACCGTTGCGCGTACCCGCGCCAGCCAGCTCGCCAGCGGCATCGGCCGCGCCAGCAGATATCCCTGCAGCACGCCGCAACCGGCCTCGTGCAGGAAATCTGCCTGCGCCAGGGTTTCCACGCCCTCGGCCACCACCTGCAGGCCGAGGTGCGCCGCCATCGACAGGATCGATTGCACGATGGCGGTATCGCCCGGCGTGTCCTGCACGAAGCTGCGGTCGATCTTCAGTTCGTACAGCGGCAGTCGCCGCAGATAGGCGAGGCTCGAATAACCGGTGCCGAAATCGTCGATCGAGAAGCGGATGCCGATGGCCACCAGCTCATTCATGCGGCGGATGGTGTCGTCCAGGTTATCGATCAACAGGCCTTCGGTGACTTCAAAAATCAGGTGCGATGCCGGCGCACCGGTATCGGCCAGGATCGCCTCGACGCGGGCGACGAAATCGGTCTGGCGGAACTGGCGCGGGCTGACGTTGATCGAAACCGGCATCGGCATGCCGGCTGCCTGCAGCTGCAGCACCGTCAGGCAGCCTTGGCGCAGCACCCAATCGCCCAGCCGCAGGATCAGGCCGGATTCTTCTGCCACCGGTATGAAGTGCGCCGGCGACACCGGCCCGCGTTCGGGATGGGTCCAGCGCATCAGCAGCTCGCCGCCAACGGCGTGGCCATGGTGGTCGAACTGCGGTTGCAGGTGCATCGTGATCTGCTCGGTGCCGATCGCGCCGGCCAGATCGGACTCGAGCGCCAGCCGTTGTTCGACCTCGAATTGCATGCCCGACTCGAAAAACGCGATGCGGTTGCGGCCGCCGTTCTTGGCGCGGTACATGGCAGTGTCGGCTTCGCGCAGCAGGTCTTCGGTGGTCTGTCCGGCGCGCGGCAACATGGTCACGCCGATGCTGGCGCCGGAGCCATATGCCTGGCCGTCGATGTGGAACGGTTCGGCCAGCGCCTCGCGAACTTTCTCGGCGATCGCCATGGCGTTCTGGGCGCCGGCGACGAAATCCGACCCGTTGCCCGGAATCAGGATCACGAATTCGTCGCCGCCGATGCGCGCGACCGTGTCTTCGCTGCGCAGCATCGTCGACAGGCGCTGCGCGACCTGGCGCAGGAGCGCATCGCCAGTGGCGTGGCCGCGCGCGTCGTTGACGTTCTTGAAGTGGTCCAGGTCGACGAACAGGATGGCGCCGACCAGATTGTTTCGGTGGGCAGCCGCCAGCAGCAGTTCCAGCCGGTCCATCAGCAGTCGTCGGTTCGGTAACTCGGTGAGCGCATCGAAGAAGGCCAGCCTGTGGATGGTCTGTTCGGTGCGGATCCGATCGGTGACGTCGCGCAGCACCATGCTGCACACCTGCGAACCATCGGTATCGCTGTAGATCGAGGACGATATCTCGGCTTCGAAGTGCGAGCCGTCGGCCCGCACCAGCGTCAGTTCGCCGCGCGCATAGCCGGCGCTCTGGCGCTCGTCCAGGAGCGCCTCGAGGCGGTGTTCGTCGGCGGTCACCGTGGCGACACCAGCGCGTCCGCACGCTCGTAACGCCGCTTCGCTCATGCCGAAGATCCGGCAGGCAGCCGGGTTGGCGGCGATGATGGTGCCGTCAGGGCGGGTCTGCAACACGCCATCGAGACTGTGCTCGAACAGCAGCTGGAAGCGGGCATCGTTGGCGCGCGCGACCTGTTCGGCTGCCTTGCGTTCGGTGATGTCCTGGATCGCGCCGGAGTACTGGATCGGCCGGCCCTCTGCATCGCGCTTGAGAAAACCGTAACCATCGATCCAGCAGATGCTGCCATCCGGGCGCACCACCCGGTACTGCATGCGAAACGACCTGCCGGTGGCAAACACCTGGTTGCGGTGATGCTCGACCAGGGCGCGATCGTCGGGGTGGATCATCCCGTGATAACGCTCCAGCGGAACCGGCCCGATCGCCGGATCGAGGCCTAGGATCTGGTACAGCATCGGCGAGGCGGAATACAGCCGGGTCGCCATGTCGAGCTGATAGAAGCCGACCCGCGTGATTTCCTGCGCCTTGACCAATTGCTGTTCATTGATCTCGAGCTTTTGCAGCATGCTGGAAAAACCGTCCTCCAGTTCGGCGAACTCGGCGCTGGAAGGACCGGCCGGCTCGCGGGCGACGGCGCTCAGGCCCTGTTCGACGCGCCGCATGCGCGAGAGCAGCCGGGCCACCGGCGCAGCCAGGCTGTGCCGCGCGAACAGCCATGCCAGCACGAAGCCGAGCAGCGAGGCAGCGGCCATGATCGCCAGTTGTGCCTGGAAATGCGACTTGGCGATGGCGACCGCATCGCTCTTGCGGATGCTGACGGCCACCATCAGGGCGTCCCGCTCGACGCCGCCGATCGGCTGCAGTGCGTGCAGCCATGCCACGCCGTTGGGATCGGTGGCGCTCAGGGCACCGCTGCGGTGGGCCAGCATGGCTGCACCGAGCACTGGATCATCAACCGGCGCGCCAATCCGGACCACCTGACTGGCGGCATTGGAGACCACCACCTTGCCGCTGGCATCGGTGATCCGGATCTGCAGGTGTCTGGGCAGTGCAATCGATTGCAACTGGCGATTCGCGTATTCCAGATCGAGGGAGGCGAAGGCGACCCCACGCAATGCGCCGCCGTAGTCGAAAACCGGCATCCCGAAGGTGATCACCGGACGCCGGGAGGTCAGTCCCACGATATAGTCGCCGATGGCGAACTTGCCGGTCTCGATGGCATTGCGAAAATAGCGGCGGCCGCTGGCATCAGTATTGCCGGAGGACGGTTTTGCCTGGCACTCGATCATGCCATTCAGGTCGAGCAGGCCGATGTTGGCATAGCCGGGGGTTGCCGCCTGAACGTTCCGTAAAAATTCCACGCACAGATCGTGTAGGTCGTTGCGTCGCACCGACGGGCCGGCGGCGACCGTGGCCAGAATCTGGCGCACGCCTTCGGTCAACTGCTCCTGGTTGGCGGCGACCAGCTTGCTGACCGATGCCAGTTCATCCGCGGCACGGGCGATTTCATCGCGCTGCGAGACAGCCGACGAATAGAGCAGTGCCGCGATGCCCGGCGCAACGGCCACCAGCGCCAACAGCAGCAGGAGCGAGCGCAATCGAATTTTTTGCTTCAAGCGGCCCCCGGGAATCACCTCGATGATGCAAAAATTTCTAGGAGTAAAGTTTGACTGTTTTTGAGGTTGTTTGACACGATGGCACAGTCTTTTGCATTTGGGTGCATGCAGATGGTCCGGGCATGAAGGATATGCCGGACAACACGGAAATGGTGTGGTCAGCCGTGGTCGGGCACACCTCCTCAGTTCAGCGTGGCGGGCCGCAGTGGCGCAAAACCCGGCGCCAGCATGCGGGCGAAAACTTCTGCCGGTACCGCCTTGCTGTAGAAATAGCCCTGCGCTTCGAAGCAGTCGTAGGCCAGCAACGCCTCGGCCTGCTGTGCGCTTTCCACGCCTTCGGCCAGGACGTTCAAGCGCAGGCTGCGCGCCATGGCGATGATTGCCCGCACCAGTGTCGTGTCACTGCCATCGGCTTCGACACCGCGCACGAACGAGCGATCGATCTTCAGCGCGTTAATCGGAAAGCGCTGCAGATAGGCCAGGCTGGAATAACCGGTGCCGAAGTCGTCGATCGACAGGGAAATACCGAGCGCGCTGAGTTTTTTCAGCGTGGCGATGTTTTCCCGGCTGCGTTCCATGAGGATCGATTCCGTGATTTCCAGGGTCAGGCTGGTCGGGGGCAAGCCTGAGTCTTCCAGGGTGCGCTTGATCACGGCCAGCAAATCCGGTTGGAAGAACTGGCGCGCCGACAGGTTGACCGCCACGCACAGGTCGGGCGCGCCCAGTTGCTGCATTTTCCGGACCTCGGCGCAGGCCTGTTGCAGCACCCATTCGCCGATCGGGACGATCAAGCCGGATTGTTCGGCCACGACGATGAATTCGCCGCAAGAGATCGGCGCCCGGTTTGGCCGCTGCCAGCGCAATAACGCTTCGGCAGCGATGATGCGGCCGCTGCCGATCGCTACCTGGGGCTGGAAATACACCTGGAACTCATTGCGCGCCAGGGCCTGGCGCAAATCGAGTTCGATGTTGTGGCGCAGATGGGCTGCCCGGTTCAGGGCGGCGGTGAAGAACTGGTAATTGCCGCGTCCGCTTTCCTTGGCGTGGTACATCGCGGTATCGGCGGCCCGCATCAGGCTCTCCACATCCAGTCCATCGTTCGGATACAGGCTGATGCCGATGCTCGCGCCGGTCTGCAGCAGCACGCCCTGGATGACGATCGGCTGGTTCAACGCCGCCAGCAGCTTTTGCGCCACCAGCGCGGCATCCTTGTTGCCGTGCAGGATAGGCGTGGTCAGGACGAATTCGTCGCCGCCCAGGCGCGCCACGCTGTCGCCCTCGCGCAGGCATTCGCGCAAGCGAACTGCAACCGCCTGCAACAGGTGGTCGCCCAGCTCATGGCCGCGCGAGTCGTTGATGTGCTTGAAGTTGTCGAGGTCGAGGAACAGTACGGCGACCTGGCTTCCCTGCCGGTTCGCATGGGCGATCGCTTGCTGCAATCGGTCCTGCAGCAGGGTCCGGTTGGCCAGGCCGGTGAGGGCGTCGAAATGCGCCAGGTGCCGGATGCGTTCTTCGGCCGACTTCAGCGCCGTGATGTCGGTCATGCAGTTGATGGCGCCTGTCAGTCGGCCTGCGGCGTCGCGGCGCGGTGCGATGTTGACCATGGCCGTGCGGCGCGAGCCGTCCGGGCGCTCGACCGTGATTTCCTGGTTGACCTCGGCCTGGCCGGTGTGCAGCGCGCGCGCCATCGGACATTCGGCATGCGGCATGAAGACGCCATCACTGCGATACAAACGGTACGAGCCGCAAAAACGATCGGACTGATCGCCGCAGAGTGGCGCGCGCCCCCACAGTTCGGCGGCGCTCGGGTTGAAGATTTCGATCAGGCCGCCGGCATCGCAGACGTAGACTGCGGTGGGCAGGACGTTGAGGATCTCCAGCAGTTCCCCAGAGCTGCGCGGCGCGCCAGCCTGTACGCCAGATTGACCACCAGGGAGCACGGGAAAACCAGTCCCGCCAGCACAGAACTCCGACATTTTTTCCCAGGATCTTGAGGCTGAAAAATATTTGATTGGAAGCAGCATTTTTAGTTCACGCCGGTCACGGGATCAAGCCCGATACAACGGCGGAAAAAAACCCGCACGGCTGATGTCTCAGCACATGCGGGTTGGATCACAGACCGGATCGTCGGTTCGATCAATCGATCCGGTTGGCGTCGATGGCGCCTCAGTTCGGTATCGTCACCACGTTGTTGGCAAACGTGATCTTGTCAGCGGCGGCCGGCGTCAGTTTGATCGCCGGTACGTTGGCAAGACTGATCGGATTGGCCGTGGCGCCATTCAGGCCGCGTGGCGTGGTACGCACTACCTGGCTTGGCGGCAGCGCCGCGCCGGTTTTCAGGTTGGCGTACATCAGGTCGAGCGCCTGGATCAGGTAACGGTGTACCGGCACGTACTTGGCATCGAATCCCGGAAAGCCGAGGAACGCGTCGAAATGCTGACCGTTGGCGATCTCGATGTAGGACAGCTTGCTGGCGCTGCCTTCGACCATCTGGTTCACGCCGAAATATGGACGCGATGCGAAGGCGACCGGAATCAGCGCGTCCGAGCGGCCGCTGACGATCAACGCCGGCTTGCCTTTCAGGTTGCCGTTGCGGGTGGCTTCGGCAATGCCTGCCTGGACCCGCTTTGCGTTGGCACTGGTGCCGACGGCCAGCTCGCGCTGGCACAGGGCGCCATCGATGTTGTAGTCCTGTGCATTGGTGCTCGGGCTGACCGAGACCGCATCCGCCACTGCGCCGCCGACGCTATTGTTGTTGAAGATGGCGAGACCGGCGGTGGCGGGAACACCGTTGCCGGTACCGAACGAGGTCGGCAGCGCCGCCGTGCCGCCCGAGAAGCTGAAGCCGCACAGGTTGTCCTTGACGCTGAAGCGGCCGAGCGTATTACTGTAGGTCATGGCGATTGCCGGTGTGGCGAACGCGAACATGGCGGCTTGCAGCTCGTTGCTCTCGGCCTGGTAGCCGGCTGCCAGCAAACCGTTGAGCGCACTGGTGGCTTGTTCGGCCGTGGTGGCGCCGGTGATGATACCGTTGGACTTCAAGGCGGCGCAGCGTGCCGTGGCGATCGGCACGTTGATCGTATTGAACACATTGGTGGACGGCGACACCAGCGCAGCGCACGGTTGCAGCAGGTTGGCCAGCGTGAAGTAATCGTAGAGCGGGCGGCCGGTGCCGACCAGGGTGGTGCTGCCGCGCGTGACGCTCAACTTGCTGTCGGGCGCCATCTGCACGTGCGGTTCGGCCACGGCCAGACCGGTGATCAGACCCTTGGTGTCTTGCTCGGCGGCTGCAAGGGCGGCGCCGGCGCCGTTGGAGATGCTGGAGGCGATGACGATCGTGTTTTTCGGCTCGAAGCTCTGCAGGTGACGGCTGCCATCCTTTGCCAGCGCGCCGAATTTTTCATTCAGGATGAAATAGGCGAACTCGATCGATTGCAGGGTCCACTTGCCCCAGTCCTTCTCCGGATTCTGCTGCGAGTGGGCGTGCTTGACCGCGAACCGGTTCGGCGTGGCGGCATTGAAGGCGATGCGCTCCGCATCGGTCAGTGCGGCCGTGAAGTTGGAGTTCTTGCCGGCCACCGTGGCATCGCTGCGCACGCCGTTCTGCAGGTTGACGGTATTGTTTTGCAGGTCGTGGATGCCGTTGCCGGTGCCCTTGTCGGTGTAGGCCACTGCGCAACCTCGCTTGAGACCCCATTCACCCGAACTGCCGATGGCGCCGTACACGCCGCGCGAGCCGCTCGAGGTGCCGGTGATGATGCACGGATTGGCCTTGTCAAAGTTGGCCGGTACCTGCACCATCAGCGTCACGTTCTGGGTGCCGCTGCCATCGTCCGAATAGGCGATGTACTCGGTGCCGGCGATCAGGCCTTCCGAGGTGGTGATGTTGCCGTTGGTATCGACGTTGGGTCCGTACAGGGTACCGTAGCCGCCGCCCGGGGTGATGTCGAGCACCGCCCGGTAATTATTGAAAATGGCCAGCTTGCGCAGTTCCGCCGGCGTCGGTTGCAGCGGGTTCGCCAGTGCCGGCGCGGCGCCGCCGAGCTTGGTCTTGCCCAGGCCGGCCGTCAGCAGATCGTCGCTGACGCCGTCGTACAAAGTACTCGATACCAGGCCGAGATAGGTCGGCTTGACGTTGATGTTTTCCAGTGCCGAACTGCCGCCGCAAGCGCTCAGCAGCGCCAGGCTGACAGCGCCCGCCAGGATGGTCCTGGCGTACGGCGCCGGCGCTGCGGTGGAAGCATGACCCTGACCATGACCAGCCCCATGAAAGGCTTTTGAAAGATGCCGTTGATACTCAACCGTGAATGGATTCACAAATGTCCCCTCTGTTTTGATAGATTTTATTTGCTCGCTGCCGGCGTCATTGCGCGCGGTGCATGTTTTTAACACATGCGCGCGCGCGGAGGAAGCATTTTGGCAAACGTGGAGATGATCGAGAACGGCGCGCTAGAATGAAATGGATGGGCAATCCATCATGGAACAAAACCTAAAGTAGGGCCTGGCGTCAAACCGGAATTTAAAAGGCAACCGATGCCGGCGGCGAACGCGAGCCGGAACGCGACCGCAATCACGGCATCGATTTTTTCAACCTTTGGTCACTGAATTTGTCCTACTGCCGCACTCCACAGGCCATGCCATGACACTTGAAATCGAACGTTTCTCCAGCACCGACGCCGCGGCACTGGCGCTGGCCCGCGCGGTCGCCGCGGAACTGACCGCGGCACTGGCGCAGCGGCCGCGGGCGCTGCTGCTGGTGTCGGGTGGCCGCAGTCCGTTGGTATTTTTCGAAGCGCTGCGCTTGCAACCGATCGACTGGCAGCGCATCGATGTGTCACTGGTCGACGAGCGCTGCGTGGCGGCGGACGACGACGCTGCCAATGCCAGCCTGGTTCGGGCCCATCTGCTGCACGGCGCGGCCGCGCGCTGGATCGGCCTGTTGCCGGAGGCAGAAGCGCTGGTCGGTGCGACGCCGCTGGAGCGTGCCCAGGATGCAGCGGGCCGGGCCAACCACGACCCGTTGCTGGCGCATGCTGCGGTGGTGGTGCTGGGTGTGGGCAGCGACGGCCACACGGCATCGCTGTTTGCAGATGCGCCGCAGTGGGCGCTGGCACAGGTGACATCCGAGCGGTATGTCGCATTGCAGCCCGGCGCGGCGCCGCATGCGCGCATCAGCCTGTCGCTGCCCGCGTTGCGACAGCAGGGCAGTTGCCACGTGTGGGCCACCGGAACGGAAAAACTGCAGGTACTGACACGGCTGCAGGAGCACATCGCGCGGCACGCCGGCCCGGTCGAGAAACCGATGCCGCCACTGTCGGGAACGCCGTCGGGAGCGCAACCGGGCGCCCGGTCGAACCAGCCGCCGCCGGCCTGGCTGGCGGCGGCCGGTCCGATGGCGTGCCTGATTGCCGACCCGGCGTTGGTTCTGACGGCTTACTGCACCATCGACCAGGCGCCTTGAGTTGCGGTCAGTACAAACTCTCGATCAACTGCGTGCGCAGTGGATCGGCGCTCATGAAGCGCAGTCCGAGGCGAGTGCCGTCGGTATCGGCCCTAGTGGCGTAGACGATCTTGACCTCGGCTGTAAATGTCTGCAGGGCGCCGTTGATCGGTGACTCGAATACCAGCGAGCACAGCTCGCCCGCATTGAAACCGTGTTGCGCCATGACGCTGATGCCGCCGCCGGTGATGTCGAGGGTGCGCACGTCGAAGGTTTTGCCATCCGAGAGCTGCAACCGGGCGCGGCAACGAAGTACCTTGCGCACCGGCGCGGCGCTGCGCGCCCTGTTCGGTTCAGTATTGCTCATGCGGACAGTCAGCGCGGTCGACGTTCGGCCGAACGGCTCGCATGCGTCGGCGGCGACGGCGAGCGGGCCTTGTCGAGCGCGGCTTCGGTCAGGGCGATGGCATTGTCCTGGACCGTCGAGCGATGTTTTGCCACGGCCTCGACGACCAGCGAGATCGAATTGTCGGTACGCTGTTCGCAGGCCCGGCGGCTGGCGCTGAAATCGGCCTGCATGCCGGTGGCCAGGCCGCTCAATTGGGTGCTGGTGGCCAGCAGCGCCTCGAGCTCGCGCTGCAGCTTGAGGCCGTCGGGCGAGTCACGTTCCGCTGGATGTTGCGCGGAAAGCATCATGCGGATCGCCATGCTGGATTGCTGGAGCGAGGCAATCGCGGCTTGCAACCGTGACTGGATCAATTCTTCCGCCTGGTCGAATTCCTTCCTGGTCACGGCATTGAGCAGGGCAAGCTGCTTTGCCAGACCGGTGTCGGCCCCGGTTTCATCGAATGTGTCGAACGACGGTTTGTACATGTCCAAGACTGTCTCCCAAAGTGGTCGGCTGGCATTGCTGCACAGGCATTTCGTACCTTATGGAATTAGTTACTTAGGGTCAATATAGGAGAAAACTTTTAGTTAAAATTTGAGAATTCTGCAGCTTTATAAGCGTTTTAGCTTCGCACCCAAAATGATTGCCGCGCTCCTGCCTCCGGCGACAAAGCTTCCGGTGCCGAAGGAAAACTCGGTAGAATTATCGTGCTGCAAGCGTTCGCCCGTCGGTGGGCGCTCACATCGATGCTGTCGCGACGGCGCTTCCATCCCCTCATCATCAACCGGACTTGCCCCATGTCGACCCATGTCTTTACGTACGGCTCCCTGATGTTTGCCCCGGTCTGGGAGCGCGTGGTGCGCGGCCGGTATCGGCAGGCGACGGCGTTGCTGGACCAACATGCGCGCTTCGCACTGGTCGACGACACCTATCCCGGCATGGTGACAACAGCCGGAAGCAGCGTGACCGGCGTGGTGTATTTCGATCTCGACGCCGCCGATCTGGCGGCCCTGGATCATTTCGAAGGCAACGAATACCGCCGCACGCCGGTGATGTTGCGCCTCGAGGACGGCACGGCGCTGGCGGCCCAGACCTACCTGTTCGAGGCGACCGCCCGATTGTCGGACCAGCCCTGGAATCCCGAGACCTTTGCCATGGACCGTTTCCTGGATTCGTATTGCCAGGATAAATTGGGCTGACCCGGGCAGACCAGCCAGTATAATTTCGCCTTGTTCAACACCGATCTGCTTACCACAACCGCCAATGCTTTTTCCACAAAAACACCGTATCGCCGCGCTCTTTCAAAGCGCGCTCGCACCGCACCTCGAGGGCAGCGACGTCCGCGCAGACGTGGTGCTGGAGCGTCCGCGCGACCCGTCGCACGGCGACATTGCCTGCAACATCGCCATGCAACTGGCCAAGCGCCTGAAAAAGAATCCGCGCGAACTGGCGCAGGCGCTCGTGGCGGCGGTGCTGGCCGACCCGGCCCGCGCCGGTCTGATCGACAGCATCGACATTGCCGGCCCAGGCTTCATCAACCTGCGCCTGGCCGCGGCGGCCCGCCAGGCGGTGGTCGGTGTGATCATGGAAGAAGGTGCGCACTTCGGCCAGAGCCAGGCCGGCGCCGGCAAGAAGGTGCTGGTCGAATTCGTCTCCGCCAATCCGACCGGACCGCTGCACGTCGGCCACGGCCGCCAGGGTGCGCTGGGCGACGCCATGTCGGCGCTGTTCGAATCGCAGGGCTATTCGGTGCTGCGTGAGTACTATTACAACGATGCGGGCGTGCAGATCGCCAACCTGGCTCTGTCGGTGCAGGCGCGCGCCCGCGGCCTGGCGCCCGGCGACCCGGCCTGGCCCGAGACGGCCTACAACGGCAGCTACATCCAGGACATCGCCGCCGACTTCCTGGCGAAAAAATCAATCGTCGGCGCGAGCGGCGACGCAGTGCAGGCCAACGGCGACCTCGAGGACCTTGAATCGATCCGGCCTTTCGCCGTGGCTTACCTGCGGCGCGAGCAGGATCTGGATCTGCAAGCCTTCGGCGTCAAGTTCGACAATTATTATCTGGAGTCCTCTCTTTACAGCGACGGCAAGGTTGCCGCCACCGTGGCGGCGCTGATCGCCGCGGGCAAGACCTATGAACTGGATGGCGCGCTGTGGTTGCGCAGCACCGACTACGGCGACGACAAGGACCGCGTGATGCGCAAGTCCGACGGCACGTTCACCTATTTCGTGCCGGATGTGGCGTATCACATCAACAAGTGGCAGCGCGGTTACGGCAAGGTCATCAATGTTCAGGGCAGCGACCATCACGGCACCATCGCCCGCGTGCGCGCCGGCCTGCAGGCGGTCGATCTGGGCATTCCGGCCGGTTATCCGGACTACGTTCTGCACAAGATGGTCACCGTCATGAAAAATGGCGAAGAGGTTAAGATCTCCAAGCGGGCCGGTTCCTACGTCACGCTGCGCGACCTGATCGAATGGTCGAACGGCGACGTTGCCGACGAGGCCAGCACGGAGCCTGGTGCGCAGTCCAGTGCGCAGTCCAGTTTCGATACCAGCGCGCCGGCGCCAGCGCGCGATCTGACACGCGGACGCGACGCCGTACGGTTTTTCCTCATCTCGCGCAAGGCCGATACCGAATTCACTTTCGACGTCGACCTGGCCCAGGCGCAGTCGGACGAAAATCCGGTCTATTACGTCCAGTATGCGCATGCGCGGATCTGTTCGGTCATGGCGCAGTGGGGCGGCGACGAAGTCACGCTCAAGGGCGTCGATCTGACGCCGCTGACGGCACCACGGGAGGCAGCACTCCTGGCGCAACTGGCCAGCTATCCGCAGGCGCTGGAACACGCGCTGGAGGAGCTCGGGCCGCATCAGGTCGCCTTCTACCTGCGCGATCTGGCAGGGGAGCTGCATAGCTACTACAATGCAGAGCGGGTTTTGGTGGACGACGTGTCGACCAGAATGGCGCGGCTGGCGTTAATGAGTGCAACCCGTCAGGTTTTGCGCAACGGTCTGGCGCTGCTCGGCGTGTCGGCGCCGGCACGGATGTAATCGCGGATGTATTCGCGGATGTAATCGGAGAAGCATGTTCAATTTCAGCAAAACGCCTCAATCAGCACTCCGCCGCCAGGCCGGAGGCACCGTCCTTGGCGTCATCATCGGGCTAGTGGTTGGTCTGGGCATCGCCATCGTGGTGGCGGTGATGATCACCAAGAGCTCGCTGCCATTCACGAACAAGCAGGCGCAGCCGGAGCGCGCCGGCGCCGGCACCACCCAGGTCACCGATCCCAACAAGCCGTTGTACGGCAACAAGGAACCGGCGCGCGAAGCGGCCAAGAACTTCAGCCAGGCCGCACCGAAGAGCCCGCCCGAAAACGCGGTGATCGCCGACGCCAAGGCGCCGGTGGTGGTGGAAAAATCGACGCCCGAAAAACCCAGATCGGGTGAGCGCGTCAGCCCGACCGGTGACACGCCTGCCATCGAGAAGCCAGCCGTCAAGCCGGCAGACAAGGTCGCCCTGGCCAAGACCGAGGGCGCCGATGAAAAATGGATCTATTTCCTGCAGGCCGGGGCTTTTCGCGAGCCCAGCGATGCCGAAAATGCCAAGGCAAAGCTGGCGCTGATGGGCTTCGAAGCCAGCATCAGCGAGCGACCATCCGATAGCGGACCGTTGTACCGGGTGCGGGTCGGCCCCTTCAACCAGCTCGAAATCATGACCCGCGCCCGCACCAAACTATCGGACAACGGCGTCGATGTCGCCGTGGTTCGCACCGCCCGTTAAACTGAAAGGACGTACATGCGCAGCTCGCACGGATTTCTGCAAAAATTGATCGCCACCCTCGGCCTCAGCCTGGGATTGATCGCATCGGCCCAGGCAACGCCAGCGGCGCCCGTCAACGGCGCCGATTACCGCACCCTGGAAAAAGTCCAGTCCACCGACGCCGGCAAGAAAGTCGAAGTCACGGAATTCTTCTGGTACTCGTGCCCGCATTGCAGCGCCTTCGAGCCGCAGCTGGCCGACTGGGTCAAGAAGCAGGGCGACAATATCGTCTTCAGGCGGGTGCATGTGGCCTTCCGCGAATCGTTCCAACCGCAGCAGCGCCTGTACTACGCGCTCGAAGCGATGGGCAAGGTCGACGAGATTCAGAAGAAAGTCTTCAACGCGATCCATGTCGAGCGCAAGAACCTCGACAACGATGCGGCGATCACCGACTTCGTGGTCGCCCAAGGCATCGACCGCAAGAAATTTACCGATGTCTACACCTCCTTCGGCGTGCAATCCAAGGTGCGGCGTTCGGTGCAGCTGCAGGAAGCCTACAAGATCGATGGCGTTCCGATGATCGCAATCGACGGCCGCTACCTGACCTCGCCGTCGATCGTCGGTGCCTCCATCGGCAATCAGCCGGAGCTGGCGTTGCAGTCAGCGGCACTGCAGGTGATGGATTTCCTGGTCGCGAAGTCGGCCAAGGAACACAAGGCGGCCGCCGCAGCGGCGCCGGCAAGTGCAGCTCCAACCCACCAGGTGGCAAGCAACGGCAAGAAGTGACGTTCGCGAGTCGCGCCGACAAGCGCCGGCCATGACGGTGCGTTGCAGATGGCCCGGTATCGAAACCGCTGTTGACAAGCACGATGGCAAACGGTCCGCCTGGCAACAGGGCGGACTTTTTTTCGGCCGGTAGACAGGCCCCTCGATCACCGCAAGGACACCATGCTTCAGGATGCCGCCGGCGTCACGCACGCAGTCGTCGCGCACGATGCCGCCGTTCGAATTGTCAGCCTGGTACCGTCGCTGACCGAGCTGTTGTGCGATCTTGGTTTGCAGGCGCAGATGGTGGGCCGCACCGGGTTTTGCCTGCATCCGCAGGCGCTGGTGCAGTCGATCGCCAAGGTAGGCGGCACCAAGGATGTCAACGTCGAGAAAATCCGGGCACTGGCGCCGACCCATCTGGTGGTCAACATCGATGAAAATGAAAAACCGACGGTCGCCGCCCTGGCCGCATTCATTCCCAACGTGATCGTCACGCATCCGCAAGCGCCGCTCGACAACCTCGACCTGTTTCGCCTGTTCGGCTATATCTTTGGCGCCGTCGGTGAGGTCGCCGCGCGTGCCGCTGCGCTGGAGTCCGCTTTTCATGACGCCCATGCGGCGCTGACAAGTGCGCCGCCGGCAGCGCCCACAACCGTCCTGTATTGCATCTGGCAAGACCCGTGGATGACGGTAGCGCCGCACACCTACATCGGCCAGATGCTGGCACTGATCGGATGGCGGCAGTGGAGCGAGGCGCCGGAGCCAGTGGGGCCGCAAAGCGCCGGCAACCTGCGCTATCCGCGCTTTGCCTGGTCGGGCGAACTGGTGGACGCGATCGATGGCGTGCTGTTGTCGACCGAGCCGTATCGCTTCACGCAGACGCACGTCGACAGCCTGGAACGGCAGATCGGCAAGCCGGTGCAATTGGTCGATGGTGAAATGCTGTCGTGGTACGGCAGCCGCTCGATTGCCGGGCTGCGGTATCTGACGACGCTGCGCGCTAATGACCTGTTTCGGTAGGCAAGATCGCCGCGGCAGGGCGCTTCGTTCGTATCCCGGCGTTGTGGCTCCTTGCCATGGCCTGCCATGTCGCGTCGCCACGCCCTGGTCTACGCACGAAACACTCCTGCCACGACGACTACCTACCGAAATAGGTTCTACTTCTGGCGGTTGACCCGCAAGAGCATGCGGATGATTTCACGCGCGATGACGCGATAGTGTTCATCAAGCCGCTGCAGGTCGGCAATCAGTTTCACATCCGCCGATTCGAAGCGCGAGCTGACTTCGCCGCCAGCGTTCGTGCGTACTTCTTCACCGCCAAAGCGCAGCCATTCGGCCGGTACCCCCAGCCACTGCGCAAGGGTGCGCAATTTTTCCTGGGTTGGAATCGCTTCGCCGACCAGCCACTTGCGGGCGGCATGGACGGTGATCGGCCTGCCCGAAAAGCGGACATTGAATTCCCGCGCAAGCTGCGTGGGGCTGTCGGGGGAATATTCGGCATTTCGCAGTGCCTGTTGCAGGCGCTCGCTGAAATCTTCTCGTTCGATCGATGCTTTCATTACCGCGCACTATTCCATGCCGTTGCTTGACAGTCAGTCTCTGCAGAGGGGAAACTTTGAGTGACCACGTGGCGACCACGGGGTGACTCCTAGACCACTGAAAAGATGCCAGCCAGAACAAAGCTTGTTTGTCTTTCCAAACAGGAATTCTGCTTGGAAAACCAGTTACTCGATCGTGTCTACCACCTGGTAAACGCTTAGGCAGTGGTATGCAATCAAAGTTCGGTGCGGTAAAGCAGGCAGTGCTTACTCGACGCTGGAATCGCTGTCGTCATGGCTGGCGAAGTCGTATGCACGTTCGATCAGTGCGATGCGGACGTGATAGGCGCTGTACCACTGCTCGCGTCCCTGCTGCTGCGCGATCAAATGATCGGCATCGGCTTTCCAGGCCCGAATCGCTTCCAGCGACGACCAGTACGACACCGTGATGCCGAGCGAATCGCGCGCCGACTCGATCCCCAGGAACCCCGGCTGCCGTGCCGCCAGCGCGACCATGTGGTCGGCAGTGGCGGCATAACCGCGGGTATCGTCGTTCTGGACCGAAGTGAAGATGACGGCGTAATAGGGCGGCTTCGGCGTCTTGGCGATCATGGTGATTTCGTCCGGGTGAAAGGTTCGTTCAGGTCGTCGCATCGACGTTTTGAAATCGGATCACGCCATCGGCATCGGCGAAACGGCGCAGCACGCCGTCGTACCAGAGCTTGTGCAGATGGGCCAGCGCTTCGCCCAGGGCAAAGGTCAGTTGATGCGCATCCAGAGCGCGCAGGAACATGATCGGCACGATGGTGGCCGCCGATTGCGGCATCGCGCAGGCCTCGACCACTTCTGCCAGGCGCGCCGCATGATGTTCGGTCAGCTGGCGGATACGGATCTGCAGGCCGCGAAACGGCTTGCCGTGCGAGGGCAGCACCAGCGTGGCGGCCGGCAGATCGGCAAATTTCTGCAGCGAGTCCAGATACGCCTGCACCGGATTGGATTCCGGCTCGATCGCAAACACCGAGACATTGGTCGAAATCCGTGGCAACACCATGTCGCCCGAAATCAGCATTTGCAGTACATCGCAATACAACGCCGCATGTTCCGGCGCATGGCCGAAACCGGTGATGATGCGCCAGGCGCGCCCGCCGATGACGACTTCCTGCCGATCCTGGATGCGCACATAGGATTGCGGTACGCCCGGCACCAGGGTCGGGTAATAACTCTTGCGCTCGCCCAGCTGCGCCAGCAGCGCCGGATCGGTCAGACCATGGCGCTGGAAATGCGGCAGCATCGCCGTGCCGTCGACGCCCGGAAGCGCCGCCGACATCATCCGCGCGAAGCCGTATTCACCGGCCGTCATCCACAGCGGCGCCTGCCACCGGCTGCACAGCCAGTCGGCCAGACCGACGTGGTCCGGATGGCAGTGGGTGCACAGCACGCGCACGATCGGCAGGCCGCGCAGATGGTCGGCGAAGATCGATTCCCAGGCGGTTTGCGTGGCCGGATTCGAGATGCCGCAATCGATGGCGGTCCAGCCGCTGCGCGGCCCGGTCTCGGTCTCGATCGTATCTTCCAACAGCCATAGGTTGATGTGATTCAGGGCAAACGGCAGCCCCATGCGCAGCCACAGCACGCCGGGCGCAAGCTGGTGCACGGTGCCAAGTTCCGGCAACAGGTCGCCGAGTGGATAGTCGAGTTCGGCTTCGAGTGGATTCATGGGAACGCAGCTCCGGGTAAGGGGGATCGGTTTCGAGTGCTGGTATCGAGTGCAGGTATCAATGCGGGCCACGATCCCGTTCGGCGATGGCGCGCCGGACACGCCGTACGCCGTACAATACGCCAAGCTCAAATCCCTGGCGGGCGTCGCAAGTGGCCACCGATTATAGCCAAAGCACTCATCCTGAGATCGACGAACCATTCTTCCCCCTTTCGAGGACCGCATGATCAACCTACCCGGCCTGACCTTCGACCATGGCGACGACATCGCCGCCCTGCGTGACACCGTTGCCCAGTTCGCCCAGGCCGAGATCGCGCCACGCGCGGCCGAGATCGACCGCAGCGACCAGTTCCCGATGGATCTGTGGAAGAAGATGGGCGACCTCGGCGTTCTCGGCGTGACCGTCGACGAGCAATACGGCGGCACCGGCATGGGCTACCTGGCGCACATCATCGCCATGGAAGAGATTTCGCGCGCCTCGGCCTCGGTCGGCCTGTCGTATGGCGCCCATTCGAACCTGTGCGTCAACCAGATCCGTCGCAACGGCACCGCCGAACAGAAGGCGCAGTACCTGCCCAAGCTGGTTTCGGGCGACTTCATCGGCGCCCTCGCCATGTCGGAGCCCAACGCCGGATCCGACGTCGTCAACATGAAATTGCGCGCCGACTGGAAGGGCGACCGCTGGGTCCTGAACGGCACCAAGATGTGGATCACCAATGGCCCGGATGCCGACGTGCTGGTGGTGTATGCCAAGAGCGACCTGGAAGCCGGCCCGCGCGGCATGACGGCATTTTTGGTGGAAAAGACGGCGCCGGGTTTCTCGGTCGCGCAAAAGCTCGACAAGCTCGGCATGCGCGGCTCGCACACCGGCGAACTGGTGTTTCGCGATTGCGAAGTGCCGGCCGAGAACGTCCTCGGTGGCCAGGGACGCGGCGTCAATGTCCTGATGTCGGGCCTGGATTACGAGCGCAGCGTGCTCTCGGGTGGGCCGCTGGGCATCATGCAGGCCTGCATGGACGTGGTGGTGCCGTATGTCCACGAGCGCAAGCAGTTCGGCCAGCCGATCGGCGAATTCCAGCTCATGCAGGGCAAACTCGCCGACATGTATTCGACCATGATGGCCTGCAAGGCGTATGTGTATGCCGTCGGCCAGGCCTGCGACCGCGCCAAGACACCGGAAGCCGTGCGTGCCCTGCGCAAGGACGCCGCCGGCGCGATCCTGTATTCAGCCGAAAAAGCCACCTGGATGGCGGGCGAGACGATCCAGGCGCTGGGCGGCAACGGCTATGTCAACGAATATCCGGCCGGACGCCTGTGGCGCGACGCCAAGCTGTATGAAATCGGCGCCGGCACCAGCGAAATCCGGCGCATGCTGATCGGGCGCGAACTGTTTTCAGAGACCCGCTGAACGATTCGACCCATCCATCGATGTCGATCCAACCGGAAGTCACTGCCCTGCACATCCAGACGCCGCTGCTCCTGCACCGGCGGCTGTCGTCGGTACTCGGCAAATCGGTCTGGCTGAAAATGGACAACGAGCAGCCGTCCGGCTCCTTCAAGCTGCGCGGCATCGGCTTGCTTTGCCAGCGCGCCGTGGCCGCCGGTGCCACGCACCTGGTGTGTCCGTCCGGCGGCAATGCCGGTTTTGCCGCAGCGGTGGCCGGGGTGGCGCTGGGGGTGCGCGCCACGGTCGTGGTGCCGGCCACCACCGCCGCGGCCGTGCGGCGATCGATCACCGATATCGGCGCCGAGCTGATCGTCCACGGCGCCAGCTGGGACGACGCCAACCTGGAAGCGTTGCGGTTGTGCGCCGCGCCGGGCGCCGTCTACATTCCGCCGTTCGATCATCCGGATATCTGGGACGGCAACGCGACCGTGATCGACGAGGTCCTGGCGCAGGCGCGGCAAGCAATGCATGGCGATGCCGCGTTCGACGTGGTGATCTGTTCGGTCGGCGGTGGTGGCCTGTTGTGCGGCGTGGTGGAAGGCCTGCAGCGCAACGGCATGGCGCACGTGCCGGTGCTGGCGGTGGAAACCGAGGGCGCCGCTTCATACGCCGCCGCGATGAAGGCCGGTGAACTGGTGACGCTGCCGGCGATCGCCTCGGTCGCAACCTCGCTCGGCGCGTGCCGGGTGGCGCAGGCGGCGCTCGACTGGTCGCAGAGGCATGAAATCGTCAGCGTGCTGGTTTCCGACTCCCAGGCGGTCGACGCCTGCGTGCGCTTTGCTGACGATCTGCGGGTCCTGGTCGAGCCGGCCTGCGGCGCTGCGCTGGCAGTGTTGTATCAAAACCTGCCGCAATTGGGACGCTTTTTCCGGCCACTGGTGATCGTCTGTGGCGGCATCGGCATCGATCTGGCTACACTAGCGGCATTGCAGGCGAGATTTTCGCTGCCATCGCCTACCGTGAGCCCGTCCTGAACATGTCCAACCCGACCGCACCGCAACGCTTCCCGAAACTGCTGTCGTCGCAGATCGCCTTCGACATCGCCCGCACCATCGTCGACGGTTTTGACAAGCATTATCGCCTGTTCCGCGCCACCAGCCGCGCCGCCAAGCAGCATTTCGAAGCCGGCGCCTGGAAGCTGGCGCAAGCCGAGCTGCGCGAGCGGATCTCGTTCTACGACAAGCGGGTGGGTGAATGCGTGGTGCTGCTCGAGGACGAATACGCCGCCGATGAACTGACCGATGAAGTCTGGCGCGAAGTGAAGCTGCACGTGATCGGTTTGCTGATCGACCACAAGCAACCGGAACTGGCCGAGACATTCTTCAACTCGGTCTGCTGCAAGATCCTGCACCGCGAATATTTTCACAACGATTTCATTTTCGTGCGTCCGGCGATCTCCACCGAATACATCGAGAATGACGAGCCTGCGCCGACCTACCGGGTGTATTACCCGGCCAAGGATGGCTTGCGCTATTCATTGAAGCGCATTATCACCAATCTGCAACTGCAACGCCCCTTCGCCGACCTGGATCGCGACATCGGCCTGGTCGAGGCGCGCCTGAACGTCATCTTCGGCAACGCGCCGCTGGAGCCGAATCACCAGATCCAGGTGCTGTCGAGTCTGTTCTACCGGAACAAGGGCGCCTACCTTGTCGGCAAGGGCATCAACGGCAACCGGGAGTATCCGTTCGTCGTGCCGATTCTGCATAACCGCAAGGACGAACTGGTACTGGACACGGTGCTGTTCGACACCAAGATGATCACGGTGCTGTTTTCATTTACCCGCGCCTACTTCATGGTTGACATCGAGGTGCCGTCGGCCTACGTGCAATTCGTCCGGACGCTCTTGCCGACCAAGCCGAGAAGCGAGATCTATACGATGTTTGGCTTGCAAAAGCATGGCAAATCATTGTTCTACCGGGATTTCCTGCATCACCTGCGGCATTCGTCGGACCGATTCGAAGCCGCGCCCGGCATTCGTGGACTAGTGATGGTGGTGTTCGCGCTGCCGTCGTTCCCTTATGTGTTCAAGGTAATCAAGGATTTTTTCCCGGCGCCGAAGGAAACCACGCGCGCCATCGTCAAGGAAAAATACCTGCTGGTGAAGAACCACGATCGGGTCGGCAGGATGGCGGACACCCTCGAATATTCGGACGTTGCGTTTCCGCGCATGCGCTTCGGCGAGGAGCTTCTGGCCGAACTCAAGGAAGTCGCGCCATCGCTCATCGAAGAAGACGGCGACAACATCGTGATCCGCCATCTGTACATCGAGCGGCGCATGATCCCGCTGAACATCTGGCTGTCCAATGCCGAGCGCGACGGCGACGAAGCCGCGCTGGAACACGGCATCCTCGAATACGGCAACGCCATCAAGGAACTGGTGGGCGTGAATATTTTTCCGGGCGATATGCTGTACAAGAATTTCGGCGTCACCCGCCATGGCCGGGTGGTCTTCTACGACTACGATGAAATCGAATACATCACCGACTGCAATTTCCGCAAGATTCCCGAGCCACGCAACGAAGAAGAGGAAATGGCCTCGGAGCCCTGGTATCCGATTGCCAGGAACGACGTCTTCCCCGAGCAGTTCGG
>JAYUWF010000024.1:0-2534 GCA_043753685.1 Herminiimonas sp. | reverse complement strand
CAGGATTTCGAGCCAGCCGAGGAAGCCGGCGTGACGATGTTCCTGACAGCGCATGCCGATCTCGATCTCGTCAGCCGCGCACTGCCGGCTCAGGGCTTTCGCGTGCTGTCGGCCAAGCTGGGCTACAAGGCAAAAAACCCGATTGATCCAGCCAGCCTGAGTGCTGAATATCTTGAAGAGGTCGAGGTCTTCCTGGCCGCGATCGATGCGAACGACGACGTGCAAAACATCTTTGTCGGATTGGCCGGCTGATAAAAAAAACTCCCGGGGCTTGCGCCTCGGGAGTAAATCCACCAAAAAGGGTGGAGGAGACAACCGTCATACGGTAACTACCCAACTTGAATCAGACCATGCAACGGTCCGGGAAAACAGCGTGCCATCCACAGGCCCGGCTGGTTGTCAGGCAGCCGCTGGTGCAAGGAGCGGCGCTCCTTGCGCATTCATTGCCAGCGCGAGTTCGGCCGCTTTCCGGCCGGCCACGAAAGCATGGTCGGAGTTGTAATACTGCCATTCGCTGTAGCGGCCAGCCAGCACGATGTCTGCCGCAGCCATCCACTCCCTGATGATCTCGACCTGCGCAGCGCGGGCATGGTCGTAAACCACGTACGCATAGGGCATGTCGACCTGATTCGAGACCCAGATCGGATCGTCCGCGCGGATGATGCCGACCCGCACGCAGTCATCGATGCAGCGCTGCACCAGTGCCTCGCCGTCCACCGGCAGCGGTTTGTCGGGCGAGTAGGTAATTTCACACGTCAGGCCGAAACCGCCCGGTGCATTGCAGTGCGGGCTGGCGTTACCTTGCACGAAGATACGGTGAAAGACCGTGTCTTCCGGGTAGTAGATCCAGTGCTTGTCTGTCAGGTCGGCCCGACCGATTCCCAGGTTCACGCAACGCACCGAGACATGGCGCAAATGACGTGCTGCTTCCCGGACGAAATCGGGCGCCTCCGCTCCCATGGCCTCCACCAGTCGCGGCAAGGGCATGGTGCTGATCAGGCTGTTGAAGCGAAATTGACGTCCGTCCGACAAGGTGACCGATTTGCGTCCGGGGGACACGGCAACGACTTGGGCTTCGAGCTCCATGTCACCGTCGAGCAGCGGCAGGAAACCATCCATCAGGGCCTGGAAGCCACCGCGAAGCGGATAGCCAAAACGGGCGTTCGGTCCCATCGGCTTGGCCACGGGCTGGAGCGCGCCTTCGATCATTTCTTCCAGATCAGGCAATGGCACCCGACCGCCCAGCCATGAGGTTTCCATTTCATTCAACGGCACGGTCCACAATTTCCGGTTGTACGGAATCGCAAAATGCTTCGCGACACCGGCGCCCCAGACCTTGTAGATGAATTCTTCGAAATTCTGTGGCGCGGCCTGCGTCTGCAAGGCGTTTGCAGCAGAGGACGCCGATGCACCTGAGGCGGCATTCACCAGTACCGGCTTCTTGAGCGGCCCGAAGCGCGCTTCGATGGCCCCGGTCAGGCACTCTTTGAGCACTTCGGGCGGCAGGCCGTACAGCGCCCCCTGGAACGGATAGCGTGTATGAACCGATTTGCTGTAGATCCAGGCTTCGCGGTTTTGCCAGTGGATGTTGGCGCCAAGAAGCCGCTCATAGAGCGTCAGCACCTGCGGGTCGTTGGAGAACATGATGTGACCGGCGTAGTCGAAGGTGAACCCACCGTCCTGCACGGAGCGACACCAGCCACCCACCGTCGAATTTTTCTCCAGCAGCAGGCTGTCGACACCGAGCTCCAGGGCTGCCGCCAGGCCGGTGGGCCCTGCGCCCAGGATCACCACGTCGTACTCGCGCTCGCCATTGGCCGGCGCCAGCAATTTGAGCGTTTCACTGACAACGGTCGATGCGACCGGCACCTGCGACCGTGCGCTGGCCAGTTTCCCGACAGTGACTTTGTCGATCAGCCTGGTCATTTCGGCCACGGTGCGATCCCACGAGGTACCAGCCACCACCGCCGCCCGGTCAGAAGTGTCTTGCGTGCGTTTTTGCGGGTCGACCAGCAACGCCGCTTCGCAGGCAGCGATGAAGTCCCCATGCGTTGCGGCAATGGCGACGAGGCCGCTGTACGGGTCGACCACATCCTTGATCGGCGTGCTCACGGCAGGGCGGTCGGCGGCAAGATACTCGAGCGTCTTGGTCGGGCTGATGAAGCGGGTCGACTCGTTCAGGGCAAACGGCAACAGGCACACATCCCAGCCCGCGATCAGATCAGGCAATTCGTTGTAGTTGCGCTGCCCCAGCCAATGCAGATTGGCGCGTTGCGGCAGGGTGGCCGGGTCGATCTTGACGACCTGGCCGACCATGACGATCTGCCAGCCGGGACGTGCATCGGCCAGCGCTTCGATCAGCGGGAGGTCGATGCGCTCATCGATCACGCCGAAAAATCCGAAGCGTGGGTGTGCAATATGGCTCTGCGCCGGGTGCTCGTAATCCTCGCTCCCTTCCGGCAGGCCCGACAACCGTGCGCGCGAAAAGTGGGCTGCATCGACGCTGCTTGGAAAGCAGTGAACCTGCGCATGGC
>JAYUWF010000023.1:0-2543 GCA_043753685.1 Herminiimonas sp. | reverse complement strand
GCCTTCATCCACGATGGCTTCGATCTCGATGACCGGCGAGGCGGACGAGACCGCACCGAAAACCGTGGCGAACGACGCATCGGCGGCGTCCCGGCCAGTGCCGATGCGTACCAGGCCCATCGGCGGCGACACACCACTAGGATCGAACACATACCAGCGGCCGCTGAGCATGACTTCGACATAGGCGTGAAAATCGGTCGGTCCCAGTTTCGGGTCGGCGCCATAGTCGATGCCGGACACGAAGCGCGCCGGTATGTTGACGGCCCGGCACAGCGCAATCATCAGATGCGCGAAATCGCGGCACACTCCGACCTGGTCGCTCAGCGTATCGATTGCCGAGGTGCTGGCGTTCGAGCTGTTGGAAGTAAAGGCGGTACGCCGGCGCACCCAGTCCTGGATCGCCTGCACCCGCCAGTAGCCTTGCGGGAGATGGCCGAATTCGGTCGTGGCAAACTTGCGCAAACGGTCTGACTGGCAATACCGGCTCGGATAGATGTACTTGAGCGCATCCATCGGCAAGGCAGCGATCGGCATTTCCTGCAAAGTATCCGGATGCGCCTCGTGGTGCGCGATATCGACGGTGGCATCGTATTGCACCACCAGCGGACCGTTCAAGGCCTGCAAGCGCATGTAGCGCGTGCCATAGGCCGGATCGGTGTACATCTCGGGCGTGACCGGCTGGCTGATGGTCAATGCTTCGTCGACCACGGTCTGGCAAGGCGTTTTCGCAGCCTGGATATTCAGAATGAAATCGCTGGCGGAATCCAGGATCTGGTACGACAGGCTGATGCAAAATTTTAGGCGGACCATGGGACGGTTTCTTTCAATGAGGTGGGAGACTGGCGTCGGTGCCCGCGTAATCATGACGAACTGCCTTGCCGTCATTTTGCGGTGCGCCAAACGGTAGACTTGCGCGCTGCAACATTACCGTATTGTCGCTTTCCATGCCCGGCTATCTGCGTACGATAGCGAACATTCAGGGCCTGTTTCGCCGGGCACTTCATGCATAATCGTGCTGCAATTCGGAATCGCGCGCCCGGTCCTCCGGCGACGCAGGTTTTCAGGCATGGAACATGCTACGTGACAACGGCAAGTCGTCCCGCAATCAGGGAACGGCGGCACTCTACCGGCGCCCGGCGCCGGTCAACGATAAAAAGGCTGCAAATGGCGATTCGTGTCGCGCTTCACCACAAGACCAGTTATCGCTACGACCGCCGCGTGAACCTGTCGCCGCATGAAGTAAGGTTGCGGCCGGCGGCGCACGCGCGTACGCCGATCCTGGCGTATTCCCTGTCGGTCACGCCGGAGCAGCACTTCGTCAACTGGCAGCAGGACCCGTACGGCAATTACATCGCCCGCTTCGTATTCCCGGAGCCGTCCGATGTGCTGGAGTTTACGGTCGACTTGATTGCCGACATGACGGTGATTAATCCATTCGATTTTTTTGTCGAAAAATACGCCGAGCAATTTCCTTTTGCCTATCCCGACCAATTACGCGACGAGCTGGCCGCCTACCTGCGAGCCGACCCGGCCTTGCCATTGCAAAGCGCCTGGATCGCGTCGGCGCGTGCCGCGCTGTTGTCGAGTCCGGTCGGCATCGCGGATTTTTTGGTCGGCATCAACCAGCGGCTGCAACGTGACATCGCCTACCTGGTGCGCATGGAGCCGGGCGTACAGGCGCCGGAAGAAACCCTGCAAAAAGCCTCGGGCTCCTGCCGCGATACGTCGTGGCTGCTGGTCCAGATGCTGCGCCACATGGGGCTGGCGACGCGCTTCGTCTCCGGTTACCTGATCCAGCTGACGGCCGACGTCAAGGCGCTGGATGGCCCGAGCGGCACCAGCGTCGACTTCACCGACCTGCACGCCTGGGTCGAAGTGTACGTGCCGGGGGCCGGCTGGATCGGGCTCGACCCGACCTCGGGCATGCTGGCCGGCGAGGGCCACATTCCGCTGGCCTGCTCGGCCACGCCGGCGTCGGCAGCGCCAATTTCCGGCTTCACCGATCCGGCGACCGTCGAATTCCATCACGAGATGACGATCACGCGCATCCACGAAGATCCGCGCGTGACCAAGCCCTACAGCGACGCCGACTGGGCCAGCATCGATACCCTCGGCCAGCAGGTCGATGCCGATCTGGTCAAACAGGATGTGCGCCTGACGCAGGGTGGCGAGCCGACCTTCGTCTCGATCGACGACATGGACGGGCCGGAGTGGAATACCGATGCGCACGGCGACAAGAAACGCGCCCTGGCCGGCCAGCTGGCGCTGCGCCTGAAAAGCCATTTTGCGCCCGGCGGCCTGTTGCATTACGGCCAAGGAAAATGGTATCCGGGCGAGGCCTTGCCGCGCTGGGCGCTGAACATTTTCTGGCGCCTCGACGGCGTGCCGATGTGGCGTAATCCGGCGCTCTTCGCCCGCGAGGACCATGACGACAAATACGGCGCGCCGCAGGCCGAACGCTTTGCCTGCGCATTGACGGCGGCGCTCGGGTTGCCGGCGGCAGCGCTGATTCCGGCGTACGAAGACGTGCTCAAGGCAGCCCA
>JAYUWF010000022.1:0-7836 GCA_043753685.1 Herminiimonas sp. | reverse complement strand
CGGCGGGCGACGTTGAAGGAAACGATTCCGCAGATTTTACTGGTGGGGTTGGGGGTGGTGATTGTGCTGGGGTTGACGGGGCATGCGCACTGAGAGGTCCTGTCCGGACTGCTCGGCGCAGAGCTTTAAGGGTCAGAGTCAACTTTCGCAGCTTCACCGCGAAACTTGACTCTGACCCTTAAAGCGGCCTACGGAGTGGGGAGAGTAGCGTTTCGAAAAAATCCAAAATCGCCGTAGCGAGACATTCAGTGCGTTGTGGTTCGCAAACAAGGTCAGAGTCAAGTTTTGCAATGAGGCCTGCAAAAGTTGACTCTGACCCTGGTTGCTGCGCCGGGTGCGGCATGACTCAAAACGTCAAACATCAACGTCAAAATCGTTAACACTCAAGCCGGCCCAGTCGCCACCGGTCGCGCCTCATCCGCGCACCATTCACTCCACGAGCCCGGATACAATGCCGCGCCCGACAATCCCGCCACTTCCATCGCCAGCAGGTTATGACACGCCGTCACCCCCGAGCCGCATTGCATGATCGCCGTGGCGGGATGGGCGATCAGCGCACCGAACGCCGCGCGCAACTCTTCCGCCGGTTTGAAGCGTCCATCCGCCTGCAGGTTGTCCTTGAAAAAACGGTTCTTCGCCCCGGGAATATGCCCCCCTACAGGATCCATGGTCTCGTTCTCGCCACGGAAACGATCCGGTGCCCTCGCATCGATCACGGTACGCTCGCCCCGTCCGAGATCGGCAACGATGTCGTGTGCCGTGACGGTGGCCATCAGCGCACCGTGATCTTCCACCGTCCCACGGGCTGCCGGCGCCACCTCGGCGCCAACGGACACCGGCAAGCCAGCGGCCGTCCACGCAGGCAGGCCGCCGTCGAGCACTGCTACCTGTTGATGCCCGACCCAGCGCAGCATCCACCACAGGCGCGCCGCGAACATGCCGCCTTGTGCATCGTACGCGACGACCTGGGTGCTGTCGTCGATGCCCCAGGCGCGCAAGGTTTCGATGAAGGCCGCGCGCTGCGGCAACGGATGGCGGCCCCGGAAGATGCCATCGGCTGCCGACGTCTTGTCCGACAAATCGTTGTCGATGGCCGCGAAGCGCGCACCGGGAATGTGACCCGCAGCGAAGGCTGCGCGCCCGGCCTGCGGATCGGCCAGATCATGCCGGCAATCGAGGATCACCCGGCGCGCGTCGTCACGGTGGGTCGCCAGATCGGTCGTTGACACAAGCGTTGAAAAAACGGGACTAGTAAGCATGGCATTACCTTTGGTGCAAGGCTGGTCGATCGGTCATCGCAAGGTCGGGGCGTCCAGGGCGGCAGCAGCCGCATCCTCCAGCGCCACGGCGCCCCGTCTTGCGTTTCGGGTGTTGTAATAAGTCGCGGTCAAGCCGCTCAAAAGTATCACGATAATCCCGAGCCAGCCGAGCCAGCTCAGCACATCTCCCCAGATCAGGATGCCCCAGACGCTGGAAAACACGATGCCGGAATACTGCAGGTTGGCCGTTACAAGCGTCTTGCCGAGGCGGTAGGCGCGCGTCATCGCCATCTGCGCCATGGTCGCCAGGCCGCCGATGGCTGCCAGCAGCAAGACCCCGCGGGTATCGTGCGCATGCCAGCCGAATTGCGGATCGGCGATGAAGTGATTGCCGATGATGGTGCCGAGCAGACCTGCAACGGTGCCGGTGATCGAGAAATAAAACACTACGCGGTATTCCGGTTCGCCCAATTGCCCAAGCTGCTTGACCTGCAGGTACGCCAGCGCCGACAGCATGCCCGACACCACACCCACCAGCGCGCCGACCCACTGTTCGGCATGGATGGATGGTCGCAACAGCATCGTCACGCCCAGAAAGCTGGTCAGGATCGCGGCGACCAGGCGCCATTCGAAGCGGGTGCCACCGCGCCACCAGCCGGCCACGAACAGGATCGCCGCCATCCAGATCGGCGCCATGTAATTGAGCGTCATGGCGGTGGCCAGCGGCAGCAGGCTGATCGAAAAGAACCACAACCACAACGCTGTCACGCCAACGGTGCCACGCCACAGGTGGTGCAGGGCGAAAGCGGTGCGGAAGGTGCCGTGCTGCAGATGGATGTAGAGCGTCAGGAACAGTACCCCGATCAGGCCGCGGTACATGACGATCTCAGTGGTGGAGTACTGCAGGGAAGCAAGCTTGACGCACACGCCCATGATGGAAAAGACGAAACTGGCAAACAGCATCCACAGGGATTGCATCAGGCGACCTATCCAGGATTTCTAGCGCAGACTCGGATTCAGGCCTGCTGTTTTTCTATTCAGGCGCCGGAGTACGTTCGGCGCAGAACGGGCCGGCCCGATGTGGCCCCGGTCTGCATCAAAGCAGACCCTGGCGCCGGTACCATTCATGGAAATGCTGCATGCCGTCTTCCATCGGCGACTGGTATGGCCCGACTTCGTTGACGCCTCGGTCCATCAGGATGCGCCGGCCGGCATCCATGCGCAAGGCGATTTCATCATCCTCGACGCAAGTCTCGCGGTAGGCGGCGCGCTCGGCGGCGATGAACTCGCGCTCGAACAGCACGATCTCTTCGGGATAGTAGAACTCGACCACGTTGGTGGTCTGCTGCGGGCCTTTCGGCCAGACGGTCGAGACCACCAGCACGTGCGGATACCATTCGACCATGATGTTCGGATAGAGCGTGAGCCAGATTGCGCCGAAGGGCGGTGCTTCGCCGCGGCGGAATTTCATGACTTCTTCCTGCCACTTGCGATAGGTCGGCGTACCGTGCAGGTTGTGCTTGGCAGCGCCGTACTGCGCCAGGGCGTGATTGGCGCCCACGGTCTGCACGCTGAAACCGTCGCCGAACTCCCAACGCAGATCGTCGCAGGCGACGAAACTGCCCAGGCCCGGATGGAACGGCTCGACGTGGTAGTCCTCCAGATAGACTTCTATGAAGCTTTTCCAGTTGTAATGGCACTCGTGGACTTCGACGTGGTCCAGCATGTAGCCCGAGAAATCGAGCTCCTTTGCCACCGACAGGTTGCGCATGACAGCGCCGACATCCACACCGTTGCGCTCGAACAGCAAGCCGTTCCAGCGCTGCAGGGGCGTGTTCGACAGGTTCAGGCAGGGCGTTTCGCCAAAATGCGGCGCGCCGATCAGTTCGCCCTTCAGGTCGTAGGTCCAGCGGTGCAGGGGACAGACGATGTTGGTTGCATTGCCACGGCCATTGAGCATTTTTGCCTGGCGATGGCGGCAGACGTTCGACAGCAGTTCGATCGGGCCAGGACCATCCGGCGTGTCGGTGCCACGGACCAGCATGCGGCCTTCGTTTTCCCAGGCAAGCGTGGCGAAGTCGCCGGGGTTCGGCACCATCAGTTCGTGGCCGGCATAGCGCGGGCCACGGTGGAACAATTGCTGGATTTCCTGCTTCAGCAGCGACTCGTCGAAATAGACGGTTACCGGAAGTTGCGCGTCCGAGCGCGCGAGCTTGGCGAGATTAGCCAGATCGGACATCCCCACCCCCAAATTAATTTGCACCAACCTAAGAGAGAAAGAATCCGCAAAAACCTGTGTTCAAACCTGTGCAGTGTTCAGAACGGTGTCTCCGTGTCGAACAAACTAGATCAGAAGGAAATTTTGGACAGAACCCGCGATTATACCCGAAGCGCATTGGCAAACAGTTATGCTGTATGCTTCCGCGAAATTGTGTCTACGGGTACCATCTTGCCCTGGCAAATGCCGCTGCAGGCTCATAAAGATGTATAGGCGCCCGCGTCGAATTCAAGCGGCAGGTGGCGGGGAATTGGCGCCGGCGGGCCGCATCGACCGCAGCGGGCAGGCCGCGTACCCTGCGCCGGGCCCGGCGATGCATGGTTTGTTTTAAAATAAGGGGTTGAGTGCTGCCCTGAACCAATTCGAATTCATGTCCAAAAAACAAACGTCTGACGCGGTACCCGCATCGTTCGAACAAGCCATGGCGGATCTCGAACAACTGGTGGCGCAAATGGAGGCCGGTGAATTGCCGCTGGAAGCCTCGGTCGCCGCCTACAAGCGCGGCGCCGAACTGGTGCGCTTCTGCAATGCGCAACTCGAGCGCGTCGACCAGCAGGTCAAGTTGCTGGAAGGCGAATCCCTGAAGCCGTTCAATACCGCCACCGAAGGCGGGGAATGACGGCCGGGGCTCGCTTCGCGCTCTGGATGCAGTCGGTGCAGGCGAATGTGGAAGCAACGCTCGAGAGCGCGCTGCCGGTGGCTGGTACCGAGCCGGCCCGGCTGCACGAGGCGATGCGCTATGCCGTCCTGGGCGGTGGCAAGCGGGTGCGACCGCTTCTGGTCTACGCTGCCGGCGCCGTCTTCGATGCGCCGTTGCCGGCCCTGGCACATGCTGCAGCAGCAGTTGAAATGATCCACGCTTATTCGCTGGTACACGACGACTTGCCGTGCATGGACGACGACGCGCTGCGTCGTGGCAAGGCCACGGTGCATGTTCAGTACGATGAAGCGACCGCGCTGCTGGTAGGCGACGCGCTGCAGTCGCACGCCTTCGAGGTACTCTCCGACCCCGCCGCCGAGATTGCGCCGGAACGCCAGATCGCCATGTTGCGCTTGCTGGCCGAAGCCGCCGGTTCGCGCGGCATGTGCGGCGGCCAGGCGATCGATCTCGACAGCGTCGGGCTGGCGCTTGACCGCGCGCAACTCGAGCAGATGCATCGCTTGAAGACCGGCGCACTGTTGCGTGCCTCGGTGCTGCTGGGCGCGATGTGCGGCACGTCCCTGGACGCCGGCGAACAGGCAGCGCTGGACGCCTATGCGCAGGCGATCGGCCTGGCGTTCCAGGTGGTCGACGACGTGCTCGACGCCACGGCGGACTCGGCGACCCTGGGCAAGACCGCCGGCAAGGATGCGGCCGACAACAAGCCGACCTACGTCACGATCCTCGGCCTGCAGCCATCGCGCGCGCTGGCCGACACCTTACGCGACGACGCGCACCGCGCCGTCGCCCGCTTCGGCGCCGCGGCGGACCCGCTGCGCGCCCTGGCCGATTTGATAGTGCAACGGAAAGCGTAGGAAAGCGTCGTCATATGGATCTTTTAAATAAAATCAACCTGCCGGCCGATCTGCGCCGGCTGGCGCGTTCGCAACTGCGTCCGCTGGCCGACCAATTGCGCGGCTACCTGCTCGATTCGGTGTCCAAGACCGGTGGTCACCTGTCGTCGAACCTCGGCACGGTCGAACTGACGATTGCGCTGCATTACGTCTTCAACACGCCGGAAGACCGGATCGTCTGGGATGTGGGCCATCAGACCTATCCGCACAAGATCCTGACCGGACGGCGCGAGCGCATGCACAGCCTGCGCCAGAAGGACGGCATTTCCGGCTTTCCGCGACGCGTGGAAAGCGAATACGACACCTTCGGCACGGCCCATTCCTCGACCTCGATTTCCGCCGCGCTCGGGATGGCGCTGGCCGCCCGCGCCAAGGGCGAGACCCGGCATGCGATCGCCGTCATCGGCGATGGCGCCATGACAGCCGGCATGGCCTTCGAGGCGATGAACAATGCCGGGATTCACGACGATATCAATCTGCTGGTGGTCCTGAACGACAACGACATGTCGATCTCGCCGCCGGTGGGCGCCTTGAACCGGTATCTCGCGCGCCTGATGTCGGGGCGCTTCTATGCGGCGGCCAAGAATGTCGGCAAGTCGGTGCTGCCGGGACCGGTGCTGGAGCTGGCCAAGCGGTTGGAAGAACACGCCAAGGGCATGGTCGTGCCGGCCACGATGTTCGAGGAGTTCGGCTTCAATTACATCGGCCCGATCGATGGTCACGACCTTGAATCCCTGGTGCCGACGCTGCAGAACCTGAAGCAATTGAAGGGGCCGCAATTCCTGCACGTGGTGACCAGGAAGGGCCAGGGCTACAAGCTGGCCGAAGCCGATCCGGTCCTGTACCACGGCCCCGGCAAGTTCAATCCGGCTGAAGGCATCAAGCCGGCTGCGGCGGGCAAGCTGACCTACACCCAGGTCTTCGGCGACTGGCTGTGCGACATGGCGGCGGCCGACAAGCGCCTGATCGGCATTACGCCGGCCATGTGCGGCGGCTCCGGCATGACCGAGTTCGAGCAGCGGTATCCGCAGCGTTATTTCGACGTCGGCATCGCCGAGCAGCATTCGGTGACCTTCGCCGCGGGCCTGGCAACCGAAGGCATGAAACCGGTGCTGGCGATTTATTCGACCTTTCTGCAGCGCGGCTACGATCAGCTGATCCATGACGTCGCCTTGCAGAACCTGGACGTGACCTTCGCGCTGGATCGCGCCGGACTGGTCGGGGCTGATGGCGCCACGCATGCCGGCAATTACGACATGGCGTTCCTGCGCTGCATTCCGAACATGGTGGTGATGGCGGCCTCGGATGAAAACGAATGCCGGCAGATGCTCTCGACGGCCTATCAGTACGCAGGGCCGGCCGCAGTGCGCTATCCGCGCGGCGCTGGTATCGGTGCGGTGGTGCAGAAGACCCTGACGACGATTCCATTGGGTGTGGCAGAGCGGCGGCGCGCAGGCAGCAAGATTGCGATCCTGGCGTTCGGCACGATGGTGGCGCCAGCCTTGCAGGCCGGTGAGTTGCTCGATGCGACGGTGGTCAACATGCGCTTCGTCAAGCCGCTGGACGTGGCGATGGTGCGCGAGCTGGCAGCAACCCACGATGCGCTGGTGACAGTGGAGGAGGGCTGCATTATGGGCGGCGCCGGCGCCGCCGTGGCAGAGGCGCTGGCTGCCGAAGGCCTCGTCAAGCCACTGTTGATCCTGGGGCTGCCGGATCAGTTCATCGACCATGGCGACGTGCCGCAATTGCTTGCAGCCTGCGGGCTGGATGGCGCCGGCATCGCGGCGTCGATCCGCAAGCGCTTCGGCAAGGAAGAGCCGCGGTTGGTCGTCAATAACTGATTGTTGGCGCTTGCGGTTCGATGGAATTATTGGCGTTACTTGGACAAGGCTTTTGACTTACCGTTTAACTTCAACTTCAACTTCAACTTCAACTTCAAAGTCGCCGGGGGCGGCCCGGCTGCCGCTCACTTTTTTTGCTTCGCCAAAAAAAGTAAGCAAAAAAAGGCGACCGCAATGCCGCTGCCCTTCGGGTCCCCACCACAGGCGGCGCCTGAGCGGGGAATGAAACAAACTCGCTAACGCTCAGACAAGTTTCATTCCTTATCCGCTCAGACACCCCCTGCGGTGGCAGCGCCAAAGCGGCATTCACGTCAACACCACCCGCCAAACCTACAGCAAAACCAAAGCCAAAGCCGAGGCGTTGCTGACGTACACCCACAACCTGCGCAGCAACCAGGGTCAGATTCAACTTTCGCGGCGCTTCATCGCGAAACTTGAGTCTGACCTTGCTTGCGGCCACCGACGCACATCACCATGCACACCAAAAATCCGCCCGATTCATTCTGATCCCTCGCCCCATCGCACCAGTAGCACTTTCAAAACCACCAGCCTATACTGACCTCAGCAACTGCCCCGAACCTCACAACCGGAGTGCCCATGTACCAAAAGATCCTGGTCGCCTATCACGGCAACAGCACGCGCCACTCCGCCCTGCATGAATGCCTGCGCATCCTGCCCGCCAATGCGTCGGCTCATGTACATGTATTGGTTGTGATCGATCCGCCGCCCACGCCCGTGGTCAGCGAACTCGGCACCTTCGTCGAAACCACCTACGAAGCCGATCTCCAGCTCGCCAAGGATCGCGTCAAGCACGAGGCTCATCTCGCCTGCACCATGCTGCGCGAACATGGACTTGAATCGACCTTGCATATCGAATGCGGCGATCCGGTGCAGTCGATCGCCG